>JAURLQ010000144.1 GCA_030831125.1 Gammaproteobacteria bacterium | reverse complement strand
TTTCCAGGTTGCCCTGGCGGTTGTTGGTGTTGGACTCTGTGCGGCCAAGCATCACTTGCCCGAAGATTTCAGTGGCGTCACTTACAGAGTACTTGATACCACCGAAGGCCGACCGTTGTTTGACTTCAGCTGAACTGACGCCATTCTGGAACGAGCGCATGGCCTGGCCGGCTTCAGGACCGCCGGACTGCATGCCATTGGAGCCGGCACCCACGCGTGCCGGGATATCCCCGTCTATGAAAGGTCGGATATTTTTGCCGTCGTCTGTAAAGACCATGCGGTTGAGTGCCGATCCTGGCACCGTGATCATCCCGGTCGGGCTTTGCCTCGAGGAGTGTACCTGGGGTGCCCAGATGCGCTGGGGAATGTTGGGTGTTGCTGACAGTGATACCCATGCCGGGTTGATCACCAACCCGTTGGAATTCCAGTTTTCGGTTTCAAAAGGGGAGCGGTTGATTTCCTTCACCTGGCGGGCTTCAACCGACCCGATCAGGTTGAGGCGGTCACCAAGCTGCTTGCCGCCGGCAACACTGAAACTCAGGTTCTGGCCATCGCCCATTTCGGTAACACCGGTCGACACACTGGATTTGAAACCCTGGAACTCCCGGTCCAGTACGAAGTTCACCACACCTGCAAGGGCGTCGGCACCATAGGCAGCAGAAGCACCACCGGTTACCACATCTACGCTGCGTACCAGGGCAGTGGGGAAGTTGTCGACGTTGACTGTTGAAGCACGGTCAGCAGGTACTACGCGTGATCCGTCAAACAGGACGAGCGTGCGTTGCTTGCCCATGTTGCGCAGGTTCAGATAGGAGCCGCCGGCGTCGCCGAACAGGGTTGCTCCACCGCGCTGCGCAGTTTGCGTGTTGAGAAACTGGGGCAGGTTGTCGAGCTGTTCGGCAATGGTGGTGCCGGGTTCGAAGTCAAATATTTCAGTGGGTGTTACTGAAGTGACGGGTGTCGGTGTCACCATTCCATCAGTGTTGCGGATACGGGTGCCGGTAACCTGGATTTCTTCCAGTCCTTCTTCTGCTGCGAGAACGGTTGTTGCACTGAACATTGCTGCGGATACTGACATCGCGAGCACGCTGGTACTGAAAAGCCTGTTGGCTCTTTTCATGAATTCTCCCCTCCGTAACCGAATGTATACATTATGATGATGAGATATGCCGGAAGGGTGGTAGTAACTGCAAAAGCCGACCTGCCGGCCGGCACTGTGTATAGAAGCGCAAGTCAAAAGTAAAGTCAATTTTGAGGGGAAAAAGAACAATTGTTCATAAAAACAAATTGTGGGAAATAATCCAGAAATATTGCGAAAGTTGTGGGAAATATTTCTTCAGGAAATGATCATGATGAGCGCGGGTATGGTAATAAGTCCCGCGAATATTGAAATTGAAACGGCGCTGGCGGCAAGTTCGGCATCCAGTTTTGCAAGTGAACAATAGGTCAGGGCATTGAAGCCTATTGGTGCTGAGCTGCACAGGATTACAACGTTTCTAGTTGTTCCTTCAAGACCGAAAGCCATGCTCAGCAGAAAACCGCCGAGCAGACCAACAGCCATTCTTGTTGCTACTGTTGTCAGTGCCAGACTGATCTGGGTGATTTTCAGTGAAAAGTGCAGGCCCAGCGCAATCAGGATCAGGGGTGCGGTCATTTGCGCCAGCGGGTTTGTTACAGCAGTCACCCGTTCTGGCAAGGAAGTTGCTGTCAGCGACAGGAAGACAGACAGAATCAGAGACCAGACAAGTGGCGCCTTCATGATGCGTTTCAGCATGGTCCAGCGATTGGTCTGTTCATCGCTGAAACTGAAAGCAAGTGCATAGATTGCAGTGGCCATCATCAAGGCATTTCCGAAGTCAAAGAGTATGGCATCAGCAAAACCTTCCTGGCCGTATACAGCAAGAATGAAGGGAAACATGAAACTGTTGTTAACAATGGTTGTGCATACCAGCATGGTGCCAAGCACGCGTCTGTCCAGTTTCCGGGTTCTGGCAATCAGCAGGGTAACAACCAGACAGAACAGATTGATGCCGATATTCAGGAAAGGGAGCAGTGCCTTTGATACTGTGAATGTGATCGTGGATACCGACCCCAGAATGAGCATGGGCAAGGTGACGAAAAAAACCAGTCGCAGCAGGAAATCGCCATGACTCCTGTCTGCAAGGCCGGCTCGACGTAATACCATGCCCAGAAAAAACCAGGCAAATACAGGTATCAATTGCAGCAGTACGGTAATCATTCAGAAATGGCCTTGATGATGACTTCTACCGGCATGCGACAGGCTGCGTGCAGAAAGCAGGTTTGTTCACTCATGTCGACCACCTGTCTGGCATAATCATCATCATGCCCTGAATCAAGCCATACATGTGTTTGTATGGCATTCATGTCTGCACTTGCGCTCGCGCCGGCATCGTTACAGTGCATATCCTGTACTACAAAATAGTCTTTTAGCAATTTTTTCCTGATGTGCGCATAACGTCCGATCTGGGTCAGAAAGCAGAAGGCAATACCGGCATTGAGATAGGCAAGACCGCAGGGCGCCCGGCCCTGACCACCGTTTGCGACGCTGTTGTCGCTGAGAAATCTGAACTGGCTGCCAATGGGGCTGTAAAGGTCTACTAAAGTTTCCCGCATGCCATCGGATTGCAGAGTGCAGATGCCCTGCATGTGCAGGACGCGCTTCTGGTTGCTTGCCAGTGAACTGCCAACACCTCCACTGACACCCTCATGAATTGCAGCACTTCGAATCTTGCTGATGATCTCTGCTGTGTCCCTGGTGTTTTTGGGGGACAGCGCTTCAAACAGTTCATTGTGTGCAAGCTCACCAATGGGCGGGCACTGCTCAACCCTGCCATTGGAAATTGCCCTGTTGTTGTGCCTGATGCTGAAGCTGTTGGCCAATACCGATGCCAGCAATGCACCTACAGGAGTTGAATCAACCGCCTGCCGCAGCAGTGAGGTGAGTTGCACGGGATCTGCATCGCTGTCTATTTCAAGCTGCAGCTGCACTGGCAGCGCGCTGCCGGTCATGGTGCCGGCAATTGCCGAGCCTTCCATGCTGTAGTAATTATCCTGCTTCAGCCTGATCTGTCTGAAACTGATGTCGTATTTTTCCAGCAGATTGCAGAAAGCAGCCATGTAACTGTTGACCATTCCGGTGCAGAAAAATGCCAGCGGAAATGGGGCAAGATCGGTGCCATTCAGATAGGGCCCTTCATCACAGACCATGCGCCAGATTTTCCCGGTAGGCCCGATGCTCACGACAGCTTCTTTCTGCATGCCCTGCAGCGCCCTGGCAGTGGTTCTGACAGCTGTAGTGCCATTAACTGGTGCCCTGAATGCATCAGGAAGAGTATCGACCTCAAAGGCCAGGGGAAAAGGGGAGTCCTGGATGGATGTCATGCCAATCACCGGGTTGGTAACAAGGATGCTGCCATTCTAAAGACCTGTGCTGGGCATGAACAGGTTTGAGCACTACGGAAAGTCCGAAAAGTATACCCCCGAACAGGGTATAAGAATGACAGTCACTTTTGTCTATTATCCGCGCCAGTTGTCTTTCAAGGAGAAAATGATGATTGTAACTGCCAGAAAACTGCTTGTTGGTGCCTCGTTCATGCTGCTTGGTGGTCTCCCGGGGTTGTCCCAGGCCCAGAATACTGCAGCCACTATCCCGGCTTCATTCCACGGCACCTGGACACTTAGCTACTTCAAGTCGTCCAGCACTTCTGCCATCGAAAACGGCGCAGAAAAGACTTTTGTTTTTACCGCAAACAACGAGCTATGCTTTGATGACACTGTGCTTGCCATTCCTGTGCTTTTGAATGGCAATCCACAGGAAGCAACATGGACTGACAGTTCAACTGGTTATGTCTATTCACTTTCCTCTCTTACTTCAGGTTTCAATGAAGTCAATGTTGGTGAAGGAACGCCAGGTGCTTCAGGATTCACATTTCATGGACAGTTCACTGGCAGCAAGACCAGTGACTCTGCAGTTTGTTCCGGCGCTTCATCAGGTAGCCCATCCATCTCAGCTGATGCCCAGTCTGTCCTGGATCTTGCACTGGAGGTATATCCCACTTTGTTCGGACAGGGCGGCGAACTCAAGGAAGCCCAGGGTTATGTCTACAGGTTCTTTGCTTCCAGCGGTATATATGTGGGCTTCAAGGATGGACGAGTCTATGTGGTCGGTGGCCCGTTTGGCGACTCGATTCTCGACAAAGGCACTGTTTCCGCAGTAACCACTGCCCTGAATACCGCCAAGGCCAATATCGAGCTGAACGGCTCCGTGGATGTCGGTGGCAATGGCGCGGCAACCGGTGAACTTTGGGATATCACCATTTCCGGTACAGCGTCCGTTCTGGGGGTAACCACCAATATCGGTGCCCTGACGGTGGAAAACGTCACCTCAACCAATCCTGCCTCAGAGGAAGAAATCGAGAAAATAATAGAGGAGTATTTCAAGGACTACGGCACTATCACAAACCTGGAAGTCGTGATCGTAAACAATACCTCGGACAAGGTAACGCTGGATCTTGCTTTCAAGGGAGCGGTCGTATCCCAGGGCTTTACTGTCAATACTGAATACAACCTGCGTTACGAGTTCAACAAGAAGTAAGCCTTTGAAGTTGAACGGAAACGGGAGCCATGTGCTCCCGTTTTTTGTTGTCGCTGTAACAGGCAGGACTTTCCTGGCTCAGGTTACCCTGCAGATCAGTCCCTTCAGGTACCAGCCCTCAGGATAGGTGGATAATACCGGATGGTCGCTGTCCTGGCTGAGTTTCTCCATGAACTGCACCTGTCTGTTGGCATCAAGCGCTGCGTCGGCAACTACCTTGTGGAACAGGTCTTCAGGCATCAGACCTGAGCAACTGAAAGTGGCCAGTATGCCACTGGGTGCAAGCAACTGCATGGCGAGCAGATTGATGTCCTTGTAACCCCGGCAGGCCTGGTTGAGGTGATGTTTGTTTTCAACGAATTTCGGGGGGTCGAGCACAATCATGTCGAACCGGCGGTTTGCAGCCCGATACGCGCGCAACTGGGAAAAAACATCGGCGACGATGTTTTCGCAATCAGCAGGATCGAGGGCATTCAATTCAATATGTTCTGCAGCCATGGCCAGTGCAGATTCTGAAGCATCCAGGTTGGTCACATGGGCTGCGCCTGATTTGAGGCAGGCTACGGCCATGCTGCCTGTATAGCTGAAACAGTTGAGCACACTTCTGCCTTGCGCATGCGCAGCAATGCGTAGACGGTTGGAGCGCTGGTCGAGATAGAAGCCGGTTTTATGGCCTGTACGCACATCGACAGTAAACTGCATGCCATTTTCACTGATGGTGATGGTTTCAGGTACATCACCGTGCAATACCTGTGTGAGTGGGGGGAGGCCTTCCTTCTCTCTTATGGCGACATCTGACCTTTCCAGAACAGATAGCCCGGGTAGCAGTTTCTCCAGTGCCCAGACTATCTTGTCTCTGTGTCTGTCAGCTCCTGCGCTGAGCAGCTGGCACACCAGCACATTATCGTAACGGTCAATGGTAATACCCGGCAGTCTGTCATTCTCTGCAGCAACAAGCCGGCAGCTGTTGGTGATACTTTCAAAACCACGTCTTGCCGCAATGGCATCTTCCAGTCTGCGGAGAAAAAAGGCGTTATCAATGACTTCAGTTTCATTGAAGGTCCAGATCCGGATCCGGATAGTGGAGTCCGGAGACCA
Source organism: Gammaproteobacteria bacterium (assembly GCA_030831125.1). GTDB lineage: Bacteria > Pseudomonadota > Gammaproteobacteria > Pseudomonadales > Pseudohongiellaceae > CAILUG01. The sequence continues at coordinate 8,354 of JAURLQ010000144.1, read as the reverse complement.
GGCCCCACGTCCCACCCATTTGCCCTGGGCATCAAGCACTTCCACGGTATCGCCCTTGTGGGGCTTACCCTTGACCTGGTTTACGGCACTGGCAAAAATCCAGGGATGATGGCGCAGCAGGGATTTTTCCCTGCCTTTATGCAGATAGACGGAAGCTGTCATGTGTTCGGGTTCTTGTCAGGGTTGGGCAATTGATTGTGATACATAAGCGGCCAGATCCCGCAGTTGCTCCGGCGTGAAAACCGGACCAAGGGCAGGCATGTTGTTGCGTCCCTGACTGACCACGGTAACCACCATGTCATAATCGGAGGCATTGACCAGATCCATGCCACCTCCATGTCCACCTCTGCCATCATTACCATGACAGGCTGTGCAGGCTGACAGATATATCTCTTTGCCGGCATCAATATCAGGTATACCCGCAGCAACATTGATACTGTTGTTTGCTGTCCCGGACAAACCACTCGCCTCGGATGCCGATGCTTCATCAATGGTGCCTTCCAGTGAGAACAGCCAGACACTGTCTCCATGAGTGGATCCCATCAGCGAATTTCCTGCCGAGTATGCAATGACATACTGGGTGCCTTCATGTTCAAAAATGCTTACCGGAGCGTTCATCCCCGCACCGGTCTGGAATTCCCAGAGTTTGCTGCCATTGCTGCTGTCGAGCGCTGTCAACCTGCCGTCATTGCGTCCGACAAACAAAAGACCTGATGCAGTCAGTGTGATGCCACTCCAGCATTGATCTGTAAAGTGCTGCTGCCAGACAAGTTTGTTTGTATGCATATCCACAGCCGCAAGAACGCCGAGACCCGGCAATACGCTGCCCCTGAATACCCCACCCGTGTAATCGTCGCCAGGCGCCGGGCGTTCCGTGGAAATCTCGGCTGCCTGGAAAATATAGGGCTTGTCTGATCCGCATACGTAGGTGTATCCAGTGCGTGGATCATGGGCACTTGGTGCCCAGTTGCTCCCACCTGCCAGACCGGGAGAAATCACCACAGGGCTGGTCCAGTAGGGCATGAAGATGCCACCCTGATTCTCAAGGGTGAATCCTTCCGGGGGAATCCGGATGGAGTGCGGCACAAAGGGGTCCCCGATGGGATAGGGCTGTGTTGCCGCCGTTTGCATTCTGGGTTCCTGTGGAACAGGTTTTTCTTCAATGCCGATCAGCGGTTCTCCGGTAATCCTGTCCAGAATATAGATCCATCCGGTTTTGCCTGCCTGGGACAGAGCCTTGCGTTCAACACCCTGCAAGGTAATGTCAAAAAGTATGACAGGGTTGGGAGCGTCATAGTCCCAGATGTCATGATGTACTTCCTGGAAGTGCCAGCGATATTCACCGGTATGGGCATCCAGTGCCAGTATTGACGCCGTAAACAGGTTGTCGCCAGCACGCACACTGCCATTGAAATCCGGACCCGCATTACCGGTGGAAAAATAGAGCATGCCCAGTTCAGGGTCTACTGCAGGTGTTTGCCAGACTGAAGCACCACCATCCATCCACACTGTATTGTCCTGCGGCCAGGTATCGTGACCGAACTCGCCCGGTCCCGGTACTGTGTAAAAGGTCCAGGCCAGCTCACCTGTTTGCGCATCAAAGGCCTTGATCCGGCCACGAATACCTTTTTCCGCGCCTGAAAAGCCGGTGATGACCAGGCCATCGTAATACAGGGGTGCAGCGGTAATGGTGTAGCCTGCTTCCCATTGTTCCGCCTGGGTTTCCCATACAACTTCACCGGTGTTGGCATCCAGAGCCTTGAGCTTGCCATCCAGCTGGCCGACAAATATCTTGCCATCGCCCAGGCCGACACCTCGACTGGTCCAGCCGCAGCAGACCGTGCTGATAAGGAAACTGAGGTTCGCCCGGTATTCCCAGAGTTTTTCTCCTGACAAAATGTCTATTGCAAAAACATCGTCATCTCCGGTGATGATGTAGGCAATGCCATCATGGACAATCGGTGCTGCTTCGCCGGAGTGTCTGGGTTCAGTGCCGGATTCCAGATGTACCCGCCATACCCCCTTCAGATTTGCGACATTGTCCGGCGTGATGGAATTCAGTGGTGAAAAGCGTCTGTTGAAGGTATCACCGCCGTTGGTGGGCCACGAATCAACAGGCAGCCTGCTCAGTGCTTCGGGGCTGATATCGTTCTGTGCCAGCGCAGACCCGGTATGGCAGGCAAGCAACAGGAATGTTGTAAAAAGTCGGGCCAAAATGCCCGGCAGGGGAGTTTTCATTGTAGTTTCCCTGTTGGATTCGGTTGCCGGACATTAAACCATAAAGTGCGGGGGGACTTTATGCTGAAAGCAATGCAGGAGCAGGAAACAGGACAGGGGAGGCAGTGCCTCCCCTTGCTACATTAAAGGCCCGGGCCAGATGCAGCCGGATCGCGGATGCGGTTGTTGAACTCTATTTCGTCGATAGGTGCAAAAATCTGCTCCATGAGTTCACCATTGAGTGAATCAGAAGACTGTCTTGCGAATATTTTGGTGTCACTGGTCCAGGGTTCGGCATAGAGTGCCGGGTCAGTTACCGTAATGGTCATTTCAATCGTTTCGGCATCAACACGCTTCCAGCGTTCCTCAATTTCCGAGAAATCCGTATAAGGCGTGCCCCACTCATCAAGCCAGGCACGACCATCAAGACCTACGGTTTTGACAACGAGGGTATCTCCCTGCCACTCACCAACTGAATAGCCGTACCAGTATGGACCTGCAACAAGTGCATCGGGTGCTTCCCTGCCGTCGGTCCAGATGGTCCGCCAGTGTTTTCCCCATTCGAAAAGTTGTACTACCTTGTCCTGTGTCTGGATGAACTCCATTGGTCGGCCATAGACAAGCGTTCGATACAGGCCGGGAGGATTGGCTTGCCCCAACGGATCGTTGCCGAGTGCAGGCATCTGCTGGCGTGGTCCCTTGCCAGGTATGTTGGCATCAAATACGGCACGGCCGTTGGCTGTGAAGGGGAGTTCCTGTGTGTACCACTGCGACATCGGATAGTCGCGTGAACCGGAAGCACGCAACCATACACCACCCAGGTCATTGGTCTGGGCATACAGCTGTGTTGGCAACAGCAGTGCACACAGCAGCGCGGAAACTGGCAGTTTCATTGATCACCTCCAGCGGGTTGTTCACGACGCAATGTAGGATCGGGCAGAAGTTCACCATTGACGTACACAAGGCAACTACTCAGACATTCGCCTACTGCAGCGCCTGTACGTGATGGATGTACCCGGAATTCCACAGTGTCACCCGGCTTGAACGAAGCCCTGTTCCATCCCAGCGTACGAGACATGAGCACCGGGCTCGCCAATTCTATGGCGTAATTGACGATGGTGCCGTCTTCTGCTTTTGTATCGAGAAACAGTGCTGAATGGGGATTGCGCCAGCGGAATTCGGTAACAGTACCGGTAACCGTGTACCAGGAAGTCTGGTCGTAGGAAACCGCTGTGCCATGATGCGCATTGGTTGTTGTTGCTGCAAAAACAATAATCGAAAGACCCAGACTGCGTAGCAGGGTTTTGAGATGATACTGCATACCGACCTCCCTTGGAGTTGGGTGGACAGGGTTTGACCTGAACCATGTCGAGGAATTGAATGCTTTTGAACTGGTCGGAGTGAAAGGATTCGAACCTTCGACCCCTGCCTCCCGAAGGCAGTGCTCTACCAAGCTGAGCTACACTCCGATCATCTCAGGGGCGGCAATTCTACCAGTATATTACGATAGTGAAAGCGTTGGGCCTGGCCTTTTTCTATTCAAAAAACAGGTGATCAGCATCCCGGTTGTTGTCCTGGCAGAGATATTCATGAATTTCTCCACCCGGAGTACCGTCCCAGTTGTCTCTGGTCCAGTTCACGTTGAAGCCGCCACTCCAGGTGCTTGTATAGGCACCCGGGTCATCAATTGTGACTTCATAACGCAGCGTATCAAAATCCGGACGGGACAGACGTTCGGTCAGATGCAATTGTGTGGTATGCGGTATGCCGCTGCGGGACATCCAGAATTTTTCATTGTAGCCCGTTGATTCGATAACCAGCGTATCGCCTTCCCATCTTGCGGTTGAATAGCCCATGTAGGTCGGAATCAGGTCCGGGTCTGTAATGTCAGGCAGTGACCTGCCGTCTGTCGGTATTACGCGCCAGGAACGCGGGCCGCCACCATAGACAATGATGATTCTGTCGAGCTCTGGTTGCTGGATGAACTCGAAACCATTGGGTGTCTGGAATTGCCGCGGACCACCTGGTGGTAGACAGAGTGCATGCGGGTCAAACATCGAATTGTTTGCCTGACGTCTTTCGTAAAGGGCTTTTGCCCATGGCCGGAACGGTACTTCTTCAAGTGTGATGTTATCCGGCAGACTTCGGCCGCGATGATCAAATACTTCACCCCCGGTTCCCCAGAAGCCCTTGCCACCGGGTACCGCACCCAGATTGGGGGTACCATCGGCAAAGCGTGGTGCAGGCTGGGCAGGTGCATCAGTTTCGGTAGACGGGCCGAGCTGGGCCTGGGTATTGCTGAACAGAAATAGCGATACAACAAGACACAGCGGCTGACGGATATTCATGGCGGCCTTGTTCACGGGGTGAGCCTTTCACTGGAACCGGCATCCAGCACATCACCACTGGTCACTGTAACGTTGCGGGCATTCGCTAGATTGCTGCCGTCACGGGCGAGGGTGCCTTCCACCTGGACCTCATCGCCAACCTGTAAGGTGGAGCGCGTCCACCCCTGCAAACGGGTAAGTACGGCAGGAGCGCCCATTTCCAGCGCCCATTCATCATAACTGCCGTCGGGATTTTCCACTTCTATATGAAAATACACATGAGGATTCTGCCACTCGACCTTGGTTATTACCCCTTCGAGTGATACCGGTTTTTCCCGGTCAAACTGTGCGGAAAATGAGTGGTGGGCGTTTGCTGCGGGTATGAAACCCGACAGACACGCGACTAAAAACAGGAATTTGTTCACCGGCTATTCCCCCTCTGGAACAAGCTTCTGGATGTGTAAAGGGGAGCATATAGCTGGTGAGTGCAGGCTGCAACTGTCTCAGGTAGTGGTCTGTCTGGAATTCCTCGTTCAATTGAAGTTGAAACTCCCGGCAGACCACTATCTGGGACACTGCGCAGTTCAGGCTAACGGATACACACCTATCAGCAAGTAGTGCAGCCACCAGGCAAATACGAACCAGGCAACACTACCCGCAACAAGTGTGGCAATAGTGCCCGGCATGGTGCCTTTGGGCCAGATCGTACCTGCCGCCTTGTCCCGACGCCGACTTGCGCTGAAACCGATTATTGCCCACGCCATGAAAGCGCCGAACATCAATACTTCACTGAGCCGGCCATTGGCAATCAGATGGGCAAAAGCCCAGATCTTGATGCCTGCATACATTGGATGACCAAGTCTCTGCTTTATATGGTTGTTGGGGATCTGGGCCGCAGCCAGCAGTATAAAGGACAACCATGTCAGGGTGATTGCAAGATGTCGTGTCCACACAGGAGGTGTCCAGATGAAAACAGGATCACTCCGGCTCATGCCATATCCATACACGATCAGCACCAGGCCAAGTAGTGAAAAGCCGCTGTAAACCGCTTTCCATGTGTTCGCACCATGACTCGCAATGAATCTTTCCCGCCAGGCGGGAGCAAAAATACGCAGTGAATGATTTGCGAGAAAGATCAAGAGTCCTGCAATGAGCAGAGTCATCTGTTTTTTCCTTTGATGGAAGGGGATATCCAGTGCCATTGACTGTCAGGCATCAGCAGTTCTTTCACCAGAGCCATGGTATGGATTGACGGATCAGGATTTCTGCTGCCGATGACAGTAATGGTGTCGCCTTTATTCAACTGCTGTTCGCTGACATTTGTGACAACTGCGCCAGTTGTGGTAATCCACTCTATGCGTACATCCTTTTCGCCGTCATTGACAGTAAAAAGGATATGCGGGTTTCCCCAGAATACATCTGTAATCGTACCCTGCAAGGTAAACCGCTCGTCAGGATTGTATCCGGCATGGCTGTGATGGGCGAGCACAGGAGCACAGATCAGTGTCAGTATGAAAAGGCAGCAGTAATATTTTCTGCTCATTTATGTTCGGTGCGTCTTGTCTGCAGGAGAAGGCATTCTCTGTTACGTTTGACGGCAATGGCAAGTGTACAAGGGTAAATCACCTGCCCCGGGGAAATTTCCGGGGCAGGGAGATTCTGACCGGCTGCTATTTTGATGACTGTTCCTTGTCCCAGTCGGTCTTGCCTTTTTCCTTGCCGGCCACAGAATAAAGCACCTGGGCATTGCGGGTTTTCTGGAAATCTTCCAGGCTCATGCCTTTCATCGCTGCGTAGATATGAATGTTGGTGGTTCCTACAACAGCGCCCAGTTTCTCAAGCATGAAGAAAATGACACCGTAATGGATGAGACCGCGCCAGTCGAGTCGTCTGACAAGGTCACGCTCTTCTTCTGTCAGTTCATATTTTTCAAAACTGGCTTCCTGGTCTTCCAGAAAGAGTTTGCGATGCTCAGGATGAATGAGATCGTGCAGGAAGTTGTTCAGCCTGAACGCCTTGACACCCCGGGTAATTGTGAAGGGGTAGGTGCCCTCAAGGGTTTCGAAGCCTGCAAGCTGGTGATTGATGCGCTTCATGTAGTCGTCATGGTTTTCTTCAAGGCCTTCGTTCGAGCGTTCTTCGAGCACCATGCTGGCGATAGGTGTCATGGAGGGTAGATAGTAGGTCTGGTGTATGGTTTCCACTTTTTCGGAAAGCGCTCCACGCATCATCAACCACATGACGATTTCCGCACCTTCCAGTCCGCCAAGTTCAGCAAGCTGGAAGATGGTGTATTTGGTCAATCCCTCCGGATCTGAAGCCAGTCTTTCCATGAACTCCATATCCCAGGGTGTGTTGTTGAAACCGCAACGCTCGCCATGAACCTGGTGGGATAGTCCGCCTGTACCGGCTATCGCAACCTTGATGTCTTTGGGGTAGTTCAGAATGGCGCGACGCAGTGACTTGCCCAGTTTGTAACAACGTGCAGCGCTGGGTGAAGGTGCCTGCAGCACACCTACCTGGAATGGAATGATTTTTGTGGGCCAACCCTGTTTGTGTTCGGGGAACAAAAGCGACATTGGTGAAAAACAGCCATGATCCAGGCCCTTGTTCTGGAAATAGGACAGGTCGAATTCATCTGCAACCAGTCCTTTGGCTATATGCTCAGCGAGTTCGGGGTCGCCATGAAGGGGGGGGAGCTCCCTTGCGCCGCCTCCTTCGTCAGCAACGGGATAGATTTCACCAACACCCAGTGCAAACTGGGAATAGTGGTCTATGAAGAAAGAAGTCATGTGGTCGTTGAAGATGTAGAGAATTACATCAGGCGCCGTTTCCTTCAGCCACTGCTGTACGGGTTCATAACCCTTGAAGATAGGGGCCCATACAGGGTCGTTCTGTTTGTTGGTATCGACAGCGAAACCGATGGTCGGGGTATGGGCAGTCGTGAAGCCGCCGACAATAGTGGCCATGTTGTGCTCCTGGATAGTTCAATAGTGGGCAGTATGACTGCCGCTTTATTATGCCTGGTTCAAAAGAGCGGCAATGATATGAATATTGAGGGGCAGGGTCCATCGCAGATATTGCGCTAAATCAGCTCGGGCTGTCTGAAATTGCCCCTGATCTGCTTCTATCTTCCGGACCCGACAGTATGCGGCCACCAAACTCCCCTTGTCAGCCAGGCTTCCGGTATTCCAGGTCGCCTGCCATGGCCCTTACTGATGTTCCCTGGCGTAATGCTGACGTAGCAGGTCCTTGCCGTAGTCATTGCCATTCGGTGTACGAACTACGGCATGGATGTGTTCGCGGTAGGGAACGCCGCGTTCATAAAGGTGGGTCAATCCTACCGGCGTTTCATGGTCGAATTCGATCAGCAGCACCGGGCTCTGGATACGATAATAGAACACTGAGTCATCATTGTAGTTGCCTACCCAGGCAAACCAGGTGTCATCCAGATAGGTCGTGATCTCACGCATGCGCACTTCTGCAGCATCTGCCTCCATGTTGTCCATGTACTGGGCAATCAGATCTATCAGCAGCGATTTCTGTTCACCTGTAAATGATGAAACGCCTATGCCGGTGTAATCAAGGACCACATTGTCGCTGAAGGCCTGGGTCATGATGTTGTTGCCGGTTTTGTCTGCCATGATGATGGCCTGCGCTTTCTGCCTGTCATCCAGTGCTCGAATGAGCGCCAGCCCTTTTTCCTGTTCTTCATCCATGATCCGGGTGCCCGCATATTTGCCACTGGTGGCAACTGCAGGTTCCGAGCCCCAGAATGCAGGAGTCATGACTACCTGACTGCCGAGTACA
>JAURLQ010000143.1 GCA_030831125.1 Gammaproteobacteria bacterium | reverse complement strand
GGAGGCAAAAAAGTCGGTGATCGACTGAATCTGATCGGGTCAGCGGAAGCGCTGCAAATCAAGCAGATCCTGCGTGACCCGGCAGATCTGGATACCGACTGGTGGCAGCGGTGGGGCTGGGTAACAAACCCTGCCTGGGTATCTGCCACGGCAACTCCGAATGTGCCACAGCGCCTGACTTTGCCCAATGTTTGTTCCAGCGAGCATAGTCCCACTGGAGTGATATGGGCCAGGCGTACCACCAGTAGCACATCCCCGCTCAATGCATTTCCGCTCAATGGCATGACATTCACCAATGACGGCTCTGATGTAAGACAGTTCGTCAAGGGTGACGTCTATGCAGCACCCAACCGCGCAGGTTCTACCAAATCGATGAGCGGTGGGCCGGAATGCAATATTGCAAACAACTCCTTCGAGAATGGACCCTATGGTGCGGAGACCATTACGAGGTCAATGTTCACCGGAGCCAAGTATCAGTTCACGGAAAATCTGTCCGGATTTGCCCAGGTAATGGTGGGCAGGGCGGAAACGAATTCCCCTGGGCGTCGCACCCAATACCTTCTGCGGGATAACTGGCATGCCACGATATACCGGGATAATGCCTTCCTGCCTGACAATGTGGCAGCTGCAATGGACGCAGCAAAAATTACCTCGTTCCAGCTGCACAAGGCAGGTGCATTCAAAGGTGATAACAATGTGGACGAAGGTGACGGAAAGGAGATGTTCACAACTGTTTCCTGGAGTACGGGGTTCGATGCAGTGCTGCCCAACGGTTGGGACATGAGGGCCTACTGGCAGTCAGGAAAATCAGACAACCGCGCCGGTCTCTACGGACAGATCAGGGTGGATCGCATGTTTCTGGCAATGGATGCGGTGCGCGACCCCACAACAGGGGCCATTGTCTGCCGTGTTCAATTGTACAACCCCACTCCCGCTCAGCTGGCATCTACACCGGCTATCCAGGGCAAGACCTCAGTAACCGGCGGGCCCCTCAAATCACCGATCGGTCTGGACAATACGGTCAGGGATTGTGTGCCCTACAACGTCATGGGTGCCGGTAACATGAGCCAGGCTGCCGTGGATTATACCCAGTCTGACCGCATAGAGCAGAGTACCGTGGACCAGGATTTTGCCGAGGTACTGGTCAGCGGCGAACTGTTTGAAGGTTGGGCAGGACCGCTTTCATTTGCCGCCGGTGCAAGCTGGCGTGACCAGAGTTTCTCCCAGGTAGTACTTTCCGATGTCTACGACCTCGGTCCGCCACAAAATGCGCCGGAACTTGGGATCCAGGGTATACCTTCAGGTTACACGGGTGGCAGTGCTTCACTGCACCGTCTTACTTCCCAGCGCAATGCGGCAGGAGAAATGGATGTATGGGAAGTGTTTGCAGAACTCAATGTCCCGGTATGGGAAAGAGACGCTGGAGTTCAGCGTCTTGATGCCAACCTGGCGTATCGTTCATCTGAATATTCCAGGTCAGGAAGAATCGAAAGCTGGAAACTCGGGATGGATTTCCAGTTGACTGAAGACATCCGATTCCGGGCAACAAAATCTCGAGATGTACGTGAACCCACTTTTACCGAGCTGTTCAACAACAGGGGCGGTGGAGGAGCCAATATCGATACCGGCAGCGGGCCGCTGGTATTCATCACCTCCAGCAGTGACGGTAATCCCAATCTACGTCCAGAGATTGGTGATACCGTGGTGGCAGGCTTCGTTCTGACCCCGAGGTTCGTGGATGGTCTGCAGATTTCAGCTGACTGGTATGAGGTCAAAATAGAGGATGCCGTTGGTTCACTCGGAGCCCAGCGAATTTTTGATGAATGCAAGAGTGGCAACAAGAACTTCTGCAGTGCAATTGATTTCGATTCTGCGGGCGTGCCACTGCTGATCCGGAACGGATACGTTAACGTGAACGCGGCCAAGGTCAAAGGTGTGGATGTCGAGACGTCTTACAGAACCGAAGTCGACTTTCTGGGGAATCTGGACGAATCGTTGAGCTTGCGCCTGCTGGCAGGATATGTTTCCGAGCGTTCCGATACTCCGCTTGGTGGTACAACACGGGATATCTCGGGTTCTTTGGGATCTCCCGACCTGACGGCGACTGCCAATCTGGGCTACGATGTCGGCGCATGGACTTTCCGGGTGCAACAGCGCTACATTGGCGCTACCCTCAGGGATGATCGCTGGGTGGAGGGTGTGGCTATAGATGACAATACGGTCGCTTCCGGCAATTATACCAACTTGCTGGTTGGTTATGGGCTGGAAGATGAATCCGGTGGTGTCTGGAATCTTGCGTTCAATATCACCAATCTGTTTGATCGGCCACCACCGATCGTGGCCAGTTACGGTACAGGTGGTACAGCACAGACCATCCCGAATGGCTATGACCAGTTCGGCAGACGCTACCAGCTCAGCGTGAACCACAGTTTCTGAGGGCGATTGATATGGCACAGACAAGATTGTCTGCAGTGTCATATCTGGTCAAGACATATAATTGGACCGGACCGGTTTCCGGAATTTGAGGGGGGGTTAACATGAAATTATCACCTGCAACAATTACCGGTGTGCTGCTGGCGCTCGCAGCGCCGGTGACTGCCTTGGCACATCATTCCTTTTCTGCCCAGTATGACAGCAACAAACCGGTGGAAATCAGCGGTCTTGTTACCAAGGTAGAGTGGCAGAACCCGCATGTTTATATCTATGTTGATGTGGATAACGACAAGGGCGGCTACGAAGAATGGGCGCTGGAAATGGGCGCTCCTGCCGTATTGACCCGCACATTGGGTTGGACACGCTCTACGCTCAATATCGGGGATGAAGTGAAAGTGGAAGGTCGTGCGGCCAGGGACGGCAGCAATCTCGCCAATGCCCGCAACGTAACTCTTGCCAACGGACAGAAACTCGGAGCCGGCTCAAGTGAAGGTGTTACGCCGTGAACCGACCGAAAAGCTGGCTTATGACGAAAGTGCCCAAACGTCTCAGAGTGCTATCCACCATTGCAGTGATTGGCGGACTGTTGCCGGTCGTTTCCCTGGCGCAGGAATCTGCACAGACCGTGTTGCCTGCGCCCCGTTTTGCCAATGGCATGGTCAATCTGGGGCTGGCTCCGGGGCAGAAGGGCTTCTGGGGCAACAGCGGCAGTATTTTCGGTCGTGGCAGACTCAGCCACGAAACCAACCTGCTGGCCGAGGAATTGCCTTTCCAGCCCTGGGCAAAAGCGCTGTATGAATACCGCAGGGCCAACAACCAGGCTGACGACCCCCACAGCCGCTGTGTCATTCCGGGCCCGACCCGTCTGATTGAGACCGTCAATGGTTTTGAGATACTGCCGATGCCGGAGATCAACCGGGTGTATTTTGTGTTTGGCGGGGGGCCCCATACCTGGCGTGTAGTGTATACCGACAACAGGCCGCTGCCTGATATAGATGATCCCGACACTATTCCGGTTTACATGGGTTATACGAGCGCCCATTGGGAAGGGGATACGCTGGTGGTGGAATCCAACGGATTCAATGAGAAAACCTGGTTTGCCCAGGGTGGCATACCGCACACGCGTTTCCTGCATTTGACTGAGCGTTTTTCAAGGCCTGATTTCGAGACCCTGCGTTACGAAGCCACAGTGGATGATCCGGGTGCCTATACCCGTACCTGGCAGGGTGGCTTTGATGTGAAGTGGACCTATAACAGCTGGGATGGCACAGATGCCGGCGAAATACACGAGTATTTCTGCCAGGACAACAATCGTGACATTCCCCATATGGTGGGTAACTGAAAGCCGGAACAGTGGGGCGTGGCCCCACTGGCTTCCTGAACCGAGAGAGATGCAATGAATTTGAAGATTGTTGTGAGGCCGTTTCTGGCCGGTCTGCTGATGTTTTTGAGCACTACGCTGCTCCAGGCGCAGGAGGGCCACCCCTTGCATGGCAGCTGGAGTGGTAACCGCACCGTGGACGGGCAGTCTTCCCGACTGCTTGTTGTCATGGAACTGCAGCGTGACCAGTCAATTACCGGGTATATCATCGAAAACCGCAAGCAGGTTCCGCTCAAGGGTGTCGTGCTGAACCCTGATGACTGGACCGTATCCATGTCCCTGGCAGACGACAGCTATGCCTTCAATGGCAGGATTGGTGATCTGGGTTCCGCTGCGGGTCGCACGATCGAAGGCCGCTGGACTGACGGGCGTAACAGCGGCGACTTTCATCTGCAGATCAATTGAAAGACTGCCGGCTGTGCCGGCAACCTCGGGTGGGTGGAGCTTTGCGCGCGGTCCAGCCACCAGGCATAGCCTGGTGTCGGCCAGCTGCCCATTACGCTTATCAGCATAAGCCCTTTCTTCGACTGGATCAGGCCCTGTAGGCAGGGTTCCACTGCTTTTTCTAGAGCATGGATATCTCCACTGGTCGGGACCATGCAGGCTACGCAAACATTGGTCCGCAACTGGCTGCAGTCGGGCTGCAAAAAAGCCGATTGAACACCTTCCTTGTACTTCCTGCCATGGGACAGGGCGCCGTTGCAATGCGGGCTTCTGCTTGAAATTGTCAGTGACTTTTGGCGATCATGCATATGCTCTT
>JAURLQ010000142.1 GCA_030831125.1 Gammaproteobacteria bacterium | reverse complement strand
GTGAAGACAACCGTGAAGCCCGCGCCATCGAGTTCTACAACCTGCTGTCCAGCTTTGACTACATGGTAAGCACCCCGCAGCTGTTCAATGCCGGCACCCTGCGCCCGCAGCTCAGCTCCTGCTTCCTGACTACCGTACCCGACGACCTCAGTGGCATCTACAATGCCATTCACGACAACGCGATGCTGTCCAAATGGGCCGGTGGCCTCGGCAACGACTGGACCCCGGTCCGCGCACTGGGTGCCTACATCAAGGGCACCAACGGCAAGAGTCAGGGTGTGGTGCCTTTCCTGAAAGTGGTCAACGACACCGCTGTGGCGGTAAACCAGGGCGGCAAACGCAAGGGCGCCGTGTGTTCCTATCTGGAAACATGGCATCTCGACATCGAGGAATTCCTGGAGCTTCGCAAGAACACCGGAGACGACCGTCGCCGTGCACACGACATGAACACGGCCAACTGGATACCCGACCTCTTCATGAAGCGCGTATTCGAAGACGGCAAGTGGACCCTGTTTTCACCCAACGAAGTGCCCGACCTGCACGACCTGCACGGCAAGGCCTTTGAGGCGAAGTACAAGGAATATGAAATCAAAGCCTCCAAAGGCGAGCTGTATGTGCACAAAGTGGTGAATGCCAAAGACCTTTGGCGCAAAATGCTCAGCATGCTCTTCGAAACCGGCCATCCGTGGATTACGTTCAAGGATGCCTGCAACGTGCGCTCTCCGCAGCAGCATGTGGGAGCCGTACATTCTTCCAACCTGTGTACCGAAATTACACTGAACACCAGCAAGGACGAGATTGCCGTGTGCAACCTCGGCTCCATCAACATGGTGAAGCACGTTACTGACAAGGGCCTTGATCGCGACAAGCTCAAGAACACCGTGCATACCGCAGTGCGCATGCTGGATAACGTTATCGACATCAACTACTACTCGGTAGATACCGCGCGCAATTCCAACCACAAGCACCGTCCTGTAGGTTTGGGGCTTATGGGTTTCCAGGATGCGCTGTATATCCAGAAAATTCCGTATGCCAGCGACGCCGCGGTTACCTTTGCCGATCGTTCCATGGAGCAGATCAGCTACTACGCCATTGAGGCTTCCACCATGCTGGCGGAAGAACGCGGCACCTACTCTTCCTTCGAAGGTTCGCTGTGGGATCAGGGCATACTGCCCATCGACTCGCTGGTGAAACTGCGCGAGGAACGCGGCGAACAATATATGGAAGTGGACACCAGCAGCACGCTCGACTGGAACGGCCTGCGCAAGCGCGTGAAGGAAAAAGGCATGCGCAATTCCAATGTGATGGCCATTGCGCCAACCGCCACTATCGCCAACATCACAGGAGTGTCCCAGAGCATCGAGCCCACCTACCAGAACCTGTACGTTAAATCGAACCTGTCGGGCGAGTTCACCGTGGTCAACCCCTACCTGATTCGCGATCTCAAGGAACGTGGCCTGTGGGACAGCGTCATGCTGAACGACCTCAAGTATTACGAAGGCAGTGTGCAGAAAATCGACCGCATCCCTGCCGACCTGAAAGAACTGTATGCCACCGCGTTTGAAATCAATCCGCGCTGGCTGGTGGATGCCGCAAGCCGTCGCCAGAAATGGATAGACCAGGCGCAGTCACTCAACCTGTACATAGCCGATGCCAACGGCAAGAAACTGGACGTGACCTACCGCATGGCCTGGCTGCGCGGCCTCAAGACCACCTATTACCTGCGCGCACTGGCAGCCACCAGCACCGAGAAATCCACGGTGTCTACCGGCACGCTGAACAAGGTATCGGCAGGCCCGGTAAGTGAAGACATGGCTGCAGGCCCGGCCGATGTACCCAAGGCCTGCTCAATCGACAACCCCGATTGCGAAGCCTGCCAGTAACCCATGTTGCCGGAAAAACCAATGATCGCTGGAAAAACCAATGATCGCTGGAAAACAAATGACCGTAGGGGCGTGGGTCAGTGCGCCCATATCGAAACAACAAATGTGCCGAACGTAGGGGCGTGCATGCTCGCCCTTACCGAACAACCAGATTACTGGACCGAAACGTAGGGGCGTGCATGCGCGCCCTTGCCGAACAACCAGATTACTGGACCGAAACGTAGGGGCGGGTGACAACCCACCCATGAATGAACAGGAAAGAGAGGTACACACAATGCTGAGCTGGGACGATTTCAATCTTGACGAGGCACCTGTCAATTCAGGTGCCGCACGCGCTGCTGCACAGCAGGCAGCCAACAACAACGACGCAGACGACTCAAATGACAACAACAGCGATGCGCCACAGCCCAACATGGCAAGGCAAGCTGCTGAAAGCGCTGCCGACCCCACCCCGGTCCGCTCGCCTGAAATCGAACCCGACGACGCCCCTGCCCCGCAATATTCGCAGGCTCCTGCCGATGCCTCTCCCATCGAGCAGGCCATAGCCGCTGTTGCAGCCATCGACCCTGCCATCGGCGCCGAGGAACTCGCCGGTGCTGCCGAACGCGTTACCGTCGACCAGAAGCGCATGATCAACTGCCGTGCCGACCTCAACCAGCTGGTGCCCTTCAAATACGACTGGGCCTGGCAGAAATACCTCGACGGCTGCGCCAACCACTGGATGCCCCAGGAAATCAACATGAATGCCGACATCGCGCTGTGGAAAAAGCCCGACGGCCTTACCCCCGACGAGCGCATCATCGTCAAGCGTTCACTCGGCTTTTTCTCCACCGCCGACTCTCTGGTAGCCAACAACCTCGTGCTGGCCATCTATCGCCTGATTACCAACCCCGAATGCCGCCAGTACATCCTGCGCCAGGCTTTCGAGGAAGCCATCCACACCCACGCGTACCAATACTGTATTGAATCGCTGGGCATGGACGAAGGCGAAATCTTCAACATGTACCACGAAGTCCCCAGCGTAGCGAAAAAAGCATCATGGGGCCTCAAGTACACCCGCGAAATTTCGGATCCGACCTTCAACACCGGCACCACCGAAAAAGACCAGACTCTGCTGAAAAACCTCATCGCGTACTACTGCTGTCTGGAAGGCATTTTCTTTTACTGCGGCTTTACCCAGATCCTGTCCATGGGCCGCCGCAACAAGATGACCGGCACCAGCGAACAGTTCCAGTACATCCTGCGCGACGAAAGCATGCACCTGAATTTCGGCATCGACATGATCAACCAGATCAAACTGGAAAACCCCAACCTGTGGAACGACCAGATGAAACAGGATGCCACCCAGATGATCCTCGAAGCCACGCAGCTCGAAATCGAATATGCCCGCGACACCATGCCGCGCGGTGTACTCGGTATGAATGCCGCCATGATGGAAGAGTATCTGCACTACATCGCAAATCGTCGCCTGGCCCAGATCGGCCTGAAGGAACAGTTCCCCGGCGCACAGAACCCCTTCCCGTGGATGAGCGAGATCATGGACCTGCGCAAGGAAAAGAACTTTTTCGAAACCCGCGTCATCGAATACCAGACCGGCGGCGCACTGACCTGGGATTGATCAGGGCTCGATGTCCTGATCAATCCCGCGGGACAGAGCAAGGCGAAGCCGTCAGCTCTGCCCCCTTCCTGACGCAGCCAAAGAGCTGCGAAAGGAAAAGAACTGGAGCCGTAAGGCCCCGCGGGAAAGACCTCAGCGAAGCTGGGCTTTGTCCCCTTCCTGATGCAGCCACCAGTCTGCATCAGACAAAGAATTGGAGCCACCAGGCTCCCAATGAAACGCTCCACTTCAAGAGGGCAACACCATGGCTGACCAGAAGGATATTGAACAGAACTCGGAACAAACGCTCCTCACCCTTGAGCAGCTCAGCCAGACCCTGGAAGTCATGACCTGTGTGGTCGACCGCCTCAAATCCCACCTCACCCGCCAGATGAGCCTGAATGCCGAACTGTTCCAGGATGAGGAACGCTTACGTCAGGCGGAGGCTGAAGAACGGGCTGAGAAATCGAAGCAGTTGAAGAAGGAATCTGTTGTGGTGGAGATTACGCAGCGGGAATTGGAAGAAGGGATAAAAGGAAAGAAAGTAGTTCATTGAAAAATACCGACGTTTGTAGAAGATAAAAAACAACAAGAAAAATACAGAGATTATCCGGGCCAGACAGGTATTACGACGATCCGATGAAAAGCTCTCCACGACCCGTCAAATCCATCCTCAAAGCCCTGGTCCTGACCCTCGCCTTCAACAGTTCCCTTGCCCTCGCCCAACCCGACTTTTCCGGCGTCTGGATGGCCATCGGCGTAGTAAACCCCGAAGGTGGAAGCACCGCAGCGCAACTGTCTGAACAAGGCAAGGCGCGCATGGCAGCCTTTGCTGCCCAGTTCACCGAAATCCCGGAGATGGGTGCAGCCTGTGTGGGCAGTGGTATGCCGGATGTGATGATGTCCGTGGTGTCCTATCCCATCGAGATGGTGCAGAACGACAGCCGCATCCTGATGGTCGCCGAACTGGAAACCCAGGTAAGGCGTGTATTTCTGGATGACCGCAGCCCCATGCCTGCCACCTTTCCCACTACGGTGGGCTTTTCCAGTGGTCACTTTGAAGGGGAAACGCTAGTGGTCAACACTACCCTGCTGGAAGAATGGCCCGTGGGTCGCTGGCCACGCAGTGAACAGGCATACATCGTGGAAAGATTCAGTTTTACCACCATGGACAGAATAAATGTGGTGCGTACCGGCTTTATTGCGGGGGTTATTCCTCCCCTCAATGACGATGTGCTGGTGGTCGACCTGACCATTACCGATCCGGTTTACTACACCGGCCCGCAGCGCAGAGTAATCTACTACCAGCGCATGCCCGACGATGCCACATCCGAATATGCCTGTTCGCAGGGACTGTGGTACGACGATCTGGAAAACTACCGCATTGAATAAGTAATGAATGGGGTATCATCGCCCGTCATCCTATTCTTTTGAGGGGAAGAGCAGGCCGATTATGAAACCGTCCATTACATCACTTGCAACCAAACCACTGGTCTTTGTCAGTGTACTTTTGTTAGTCGGCACAGCACTGCCAACCTTTTCACAGTCTACCAGCACAACCGATCCCGCACGGATAGTGACAGGCCCTGACTATGCCATCGCTCCGGACCTGACGGACCAGGGCAATCCGAAAGGTCGCCTGTTTGAATTCACCATGCCACTGGATGCCAGCAGCATCTATCCGGGTACCGACAGCACGCTCGATCCGGAGAAAGAGGTCCGCAGCGAGCGCACGATCAATGTCTATGTCCCTGCTGCCTATGAAGATGGCGTCAGTGCGCCCATCATGGTGACGCTTGACGGACCCAGCCAGCTTGATCTAGTCCGCAATGCGCTCGACAACCTCACTATCTCGAGCGACAGTGAACGCAAGCTGCCAGCCTTTATCACCATTGCCGTGCAGAACGGCGGCGGCAATGCCCAGGGCAGTGAGCGGGGGCTGGAGTACGACACCATTTCCGATCGCCACGCCCGCTTCATCAATGATGAAGTGCTGCCTGCTGTACTTGCCAATCCTGCCATCAGGGCTGCTTACCCGAATCTTGCATTCACCAGCGATCCCTGGGGCAAGGCCGTGATGGGTTGCAGCTCAGGCGGCGCGGCCGCCCTCACGATGGGCTGGTTCCGTCCTGATCTGTTCCGTCGACTGATTACCTACTCTGGCACTTTCGTGGATGTGCAGGATGATGACGCACCCGAAGAACTGGATTATCCGCTGGGGGCATGGGAATACCATTCAGGCATGAAGCTGATCGAAAACAGCAATCCCAAACCCCTGCGCATCTTTATCCATGCCTCTGAATTCGACCTGGGCGTGGATAATCCTGCCGAAAGCCATCGTAACTGGGTAATGGCCAACAACCGGATGGCTGATACACTGGCAGCCAGAGATTATGAGTACCGCTATGTTTACAGCCAGCAGACCGGACACTGTGATCCGAAGGTCTACCAGCAAACGCTGGCGGATACCCTGGTATGGATGTGGAGCGGATATAGCCCGGAATAATCTGCTGATCTGCGTAATCTGAGTTTATTCATGGCACATACCTGCTGAATAAATATCATCTGACACATTGCTGTCCCAGATAACAATTGCAGGATTCTCGACCATGACCAGGTTTCTGAAGGCACGCAGTATGAATGCTCAATACTGGCCATGAATTCCACAGGCCATGCTGCGACACGCCGTTAATACATCCATGTAGGCTTGACGCCGGCATCCATGCTGGCGACAGTCGCTGCCTGGCCTGTGAAACGCATGTCCTGCAGCCCAAGTGGGACAGCAATGCATCTGCCCCCATTTATTCCATATGGCAGAGACTTTTCTGTACCACTTGATCTGACTGACCCCGATTGCGGCTCCCTGATCAAACCACCTCATCCGCCCACACCCTGAAGCCCGTCATCATATTCGGTCCGAAGGTGCTGCTCAGTGCCACATCGGCTGCATCCCTGCCCCGCGCAATCAACACCCTGCCATGGCAGGGCTTGTTGTTGCGCACATCAAACATGTGCCACTGGTCGCCCAGATATACCTCGAACCACGCGGCAAAATCCATCGTACCGTAAGGTAAGGGCATGCCGATATCACTCAGGTAGCCGGTGCAGTAGCGTGCCGGGATGTTCATGCAACGGCAGAACGTAATAGCCAGATGGGTGTAGTCCCGGCAAACCCCTGTCTTCTCCCGGTACACTTCCAGCGCCGTCATGGTGACTCTTGCCCGCATGTAGTCAAAACGGATGAGCTCATGCACATAATCGCAAATGGCCTGCACCAGTGGCTGTCCTGCCGGGAGCTTGCTGAACAGCTCCCATGCAACCGGCATCAGCAAATCCACTTCGCAGAAACGACTGGGCAGCAGGAACAGCAAGGTATCGGTAGGCAATAATTCCACATTGTGTTGCCACGATGGCGGCACCAGCGGGTCTGGCGCTCCCGTGTCGTATATTTCCGTATCTACCGTCAGGGTGAGCCTGCCTTGTGGTGCCAAGAGCTGATTGCACCAGTTGCCGTAGGAATCGTGATAGCCATGCAGGTGTACTTCGGGACTGCTTGCAATATGGTCGGGCTGCACCAGATCTGCAGCCCGCGAGGCATGCACGTTCAGTGTGAGAATCATCGGTGTCGGCTGCGGAAACTCGTAAACCTGTTCAAACCCTATGCGTATTTTCATGCGAGGCCCTGCTCCAGAAATGGTGTAATGTAGCGATCAATATAGTGTTGGCCCGGCGGCGCATCAGCAAAAGCCTGGTGCAGACGGTTGGTGTATTCTGCTGACGGCCTGCCGGTACCGGTTTGGCTATTGATATATACCAGCGCTTCCACAGTCTGCCGGGATTTACTGACTACAAGCATCCTTTTCTCGTAATCTCCGGCATGGACCCCTTCAAAATGGTCCAGCACTTTCTCGTCATCCCTGTTTATCCTGTATAACACCCCGGCCACCATATCGCCTGGTGAAGGCACAACATTGGCGTAACCATCGGGTGCAATTATCCAACGGTAACCGGTCAGAATGGCCTGCCCCAGATTGCTGTGTCCAGGACAGCGCTGGCTCATCTGGGCATTGCCCATGTTGGAACCGTAGGCAAAATACAGTCGGGTGTCGCTGCCTGTACTTCCTTTGGGCAATAACATGTCGGGGCAGCAGATTGTGACAGAAGATAGTCAGGTATTATGGGGCATATACCTGCAATAAAAAGCACTAAATGAAAACTGACCGGGCCACCCTTCACCCTCGCCCTCAATAAACTGATATCCGGCACATCTCACTTGCAGTAACTGTGGCATGCAACTTGTATGCATTCTCCGCTTATGGAAATCAGTGTCTGCAGAGGCTCACAATGATAAATATCGCTTCAAATCCTGGACTTGGTCTGCCAAAACGCACCAGTTTGCAGCTGCTACTGCTGTTGACTGCGATCTTCAGCCCCGTACTGCATGCCCAAAGTATCGATCCGCTGCTGATTGAGGCTGTACGCAGGTACACCGGAGAAACCGGCCAGGTGGATGATGTGAAGGCCCGGGCACTTCTGGAAGAAGCCGTGCTGGATGATGATGTCCTCTCCCGAATGTGGCTGGCCCGGGTTTATTCCACCGGTCGCATGACCTATGAAGCGGACAGGGCACGCGCACAAACCCTTGCTGAAGCCGTGATAGCCGATATCGAAATGCTGGCAGACTCCGGTCTCGCGGAAGCCCAGTTCCTGATGGGAACCGCCTATGCCGAAGGGCTTGGCAAAGTCGTGGACGCAGAACTGGCTGTTGACTGGTATCACATGGCGGCCGCACAGGGCCATGTACTTGCCCAACACAACCTGGGCAATGTTTCCTATTCGGGCACGGGTACAGATCAGGACTACGCACAGGCAGTGTACCGGTGGCAACTGGCTGCTGAACAGGGAGATGCCATACCACAGTGCCGCCTTGGCAACATGTATGAAGAAGGGTTGGGCGTAAGCCGTGATCCGGCAATGGCAGAATACTGGTACCGCGAAGCGGCCAGTCGCGGCAATGCCAATGCTGCGGCCGCTTTGGAAAAACTCACAGATTAAGCAGTTAATCTGACTCAGAACAGCCGGCTTTTTCCGCTGCCATTCACAAGCACAATACTGTTCTTCTCTCTCACGTTTTATTTCTTGGTGACTGTCAGCCAGTCCAGTACTACACCCGAAATTGAATTGAACCTCGCCACTCTGAAAATTACCTGCAGCAGTTCCGGCCTTGAGCGTATCCGCGGTTCTTCCGCTCTCGGCACAAACCACAGCAGCACCACTACCCGCAGCACACCGCTGGTTACAAAAACAATGAACAGCGCCGATCCCAGAGTGAATGGCATAGCATCAGCGATGGCAGGTGCATTCGAAGCCAGATACCCACCAGCCAGGCCACCGACGAATACCAGCACTGCACTGCTCAGGGCCTGCACTGCAGCATAGGTAGCAAAGTTGGTGTGGTGCGGACGGATGTCGTAGAGGTAGTTGGCCATGGTCAGGTTGTAGCCACTCCAGGCCAGCCCGGAAATCAATTGCACCAACAGCAGATAGTAGTAATTGGGAGAGAACAGCCATAGTACAGGAATCACCGGAATAGCCGAGCTGCACATGAGCATGACAAACCTTGCCCCATGCTTGTCGCTGATCCTGCCCCAGTAGCGCAACATGAAAAACTGCGTGGCAATGGAGGCAATCAGGTTGATACTGTATTCAAAATAGGTGAACTGCAGCTCGTTGAGCAGGTATACCGCAAAGAACGGTGCCGAGATTGCCACCATGCCCTGCATACCGGCAACAAAGAAGGTGTAGTTGCGAAAGGTCGGGTCGTGGAATGCTTCCTTGAGTATGCGAAGTGTTTCGAAAAACCGGCTGTTGTCTGCTGCTACCGGCTCAGGAGCAGCATCATGCATGCGCCACAGGTGGTAGCAGGAAGTTGCCCGCCCTGCCCCTGCCACCAGAAACAGGGCCACAAAACCTGCCCATACCAGATCTGCCCTGGCACTGTAGGACAGAAACAGGCCACCACCGATGAAAACCAGCAGTGTTGTGGCCATGGTCAGCCGGGTACGGGAGGCAAAAAACACCCCGCGCTGCTGCTGGGGTACCAGACTGCCCATCCAGGCACGCCATTGTGGCTGAATGAGATTGGAAAAGGCATGGTAAAGCATCACCAGCATCAGGAGCGTTTGTACCAGACCGCCCTGTCGCAATGCGGCCAACAGTGCAAAGCCGAACATCAGGATTGTTTGCAGGATGGCAGCTGACAACACGATGCGTCGACGGCTGAAACGCGTACTCAGGAACACTGAAACAAGCTGCATCAGTGAGCCTATCAACTGGGGGATGGCGGTGAGCACACCCAGCTGAACACTGGTGGCCTGCAGGTGCAGGGCAAAGGCGGTCATGAAGTTGTCGCAGGTAGCCGTCATGCCGGCAGAGGCAACCGCTTCCTTCTGGGAATGTGCCAGCGTTTTGAGCAACTGGTAGCGGGGACGCTTGTGGGGTGT
>JAURLQ010000018.1 GCA_030831125.1 Gammaproteobacteria bacterium | reverse complement strand
TTTCAACAATTCCGCCCGCCTGCTCAATCAGCTTACCGACAGTTACAGGGAAGTGTATCTGCACATGGCAGACGGTGCACAGTCTCTATGCCCGGATTACATATCCAGTCAATTGAGCCTGCCCACAAGGGATACCAACCCTCTTCTTTCCAGGGAAGATTCCGTGCAAGGCAAGGAGAAAGCTGAAGACAGCGCCGCCCCCCCGCTCGACTATGCCACCAGGAGCAGCCCCGACCAGAAAGGCAATCTTGCAGAAGATTTCGGTCTGGATAAAAAGCAGACTGACGCCTGAAAACACTGTCACTTTTCGCGCGCCTCATAATGTCCAGAATTCCCTAGAGGTTTTGGTTCAGGCCTCTCATAACCTATAATGCCTCGTTTTCCCGAAAAACGGGGCAAAATACTGCGAGTACCCACACTGACAATGAGTGATTATCGACTTACCCACCTCAGGCAACTGGAAGCCGAGAGCATACACATCATTCGTGAAGTGGCTGCCGAATTCGAAAAGCCTGTGATGCTTTATTCCATTGGCAAGGATTCTGCGGTCATGCTGCATCTGGCGATGAAAGCATTTTTCCCGGGACGTCTGCCTTTTCCGCTGCTACATGTGGATACCACCTGGAAATTTCGCGAGATGATCGAATTCAGGGACAATCTGGCCAAAAAATTTGGCCTTGACCTGCTTGTGCATACCAACAAGGAAGGCGTCGACGCAGGGGTAACGCCATTCACGCATGGCAGCAAGGTCCACACTGACATCATGAAAACCCAGGCCTTGAAACAGGCGCTGAACAAATACAGGTTTGATGCCGCTTTTGGTGGTGCGCGCAGGGATGAGGAAAAATCACGCGCCAAGGAACGTGTCTATTCTTTCCGTGACAAGAATCATGGCTGGGATCCGAAAAACCAGCGACCCGAACTCTGGAATCTGTATAACGGCAAAATCAACAAGGGTGAAAGCATCCGGGTCTTTCCCTTGTCCAACTGGACTGAACTGGATGTGTGGCAATACATCCATCTCAACAACATTGATATACCCGATCTGTACTTTGCACGGGAAAGACCGGTAGTAGATTATGAAGGGGTCACCATCATGGTCAATGATGAACGCATCCCGCCACAATACCGGAAAAATCTGCGCATGGAGACTGTTCGTTTCAGGACTCTGGGCTGTTACCCCCTGACAGGTGCCGTGAAATCCCATGCCACAACGCTCCCGGAAATTATCCAGGAGATGCTCCTTACAACTACCTCTGAAAGACAGGGCCGCCTCATAGACAGTGACCAGGCAGGTTCAATGGAACAGAAGAAACGTGAAGGCTATTTCTGATTTCGGGAATACCTCTCGTATAACAGCACTGCATACAACAAAGAATTCGACCACATGTCACACCAGTCAGAACTGATCAGTACCGATATCAATGCCTACCTTGCCCAGCATGAACGCAAGGAACTGCTGCGCCTGCTGACCTGCGGCAGTGTGGACGATGGTAAAAGCACCCTCATTGGCCGATTGCTGCACGACACCAAGATGATCTATGAGGACCAGCTGGCTGCCATAAAATCTGACAGTGTCAAATCAGGCACTACTGGTGAAACCTATGACCTGGCTCTTGTTACTGATGGCCTGCAGGCAGAGCGCGAACAGGGTATTACCATCGATGTTGCCTACCGCTATTTTTCCACGGCAAAACGCAAATTCATCATTGCTGATACCCCGGGTCATGAGCAGTACACCAGAAACATGGCCACCGGGGCTTCCAACTGCGAACTGGCCATTATCCTGATAGACGCACGACATGGCGTTATGACCCAGACTCGCCGGCATACCTTTATTGCGTCGCTGCTGGGCATCAGGAACATCATCGTAGCCATCAACAAGATGGATCTGATGAATTTCGATCAGGATGTCTTCAATGGCATTCGCGACGACTATCTCCGGTTTGCATCAGATCTCGATACCGGAGAACTCACCTTCATTCCGATGTCGGCCCTGAAGGGAGATAACGTGGTGAATCCCAGCGAGCTGATGCCCTGGTACGACGGCCCCACGCTGATGGCCATACTTGAAACTGTCAAGGTAACCGCCAACAAGAACTTTGATGATTTCCGGTTCCCCGTACAGTATGTAAACCGGCCCAACCTCAATTTCAGGGGATATTGCGGCACTATCGCATCCGGCATAGTCCGCAAGGGAGATGTGCTCACGGTTCTGCCTTCCGGCAAAAGCAGCAAGGTCAAATCAATCGTCACCCAGGATGAAGAGCTCGAACTGGCTCATACCCCGATGGCAGTAACGCTGACCCTTGAAGATGAAATCGACATCAGCAGGGGTGACCTGCTGACACATGGCAGTAATATTCCTGAGTCCTCTGATACTGTCATGGCAACTATCGTTTGGATGAGCGAAGCGGTCATGCAGCCCGGCAAACTCTACGACTTCAAACACACAACACGATCACTCAGTGGTTCAATCAGTCAGATAGAACACAAGATCGATATCAACACGCTGGACAGGATCCCTGCCGAGTCACTGCAGCTGAACGAAATCGGACTCTGTGAAGTCAGTTTCAGCAGGCCTGTGCATTTCGACCCCTACAAGCGAAACAGCAGCACAGGTTCTTTCATCATCATTGACCGACTGACCAATGTTACGGTTGGTGCAGGAATGATTGCAGGAGACGAACAACCTGTCCGGAAATCAGTCACGCACAAGGGGCATGTGACCCCGGAGGAAAGGGCATCACGCTATGGACAGCAACCTGTTACCGTAATGTTCATCGGCCTTTCAGGTGCCGGCAAATCCACACTTGCCCATGCGCTGGAACGTCGTCTGTTTGAAATGGGCAAGGTTGCAACAGTGCTCGATGGCAAACACATGAGACAGGGTATAAGCAGGGATCTGCCTCATGATGCTGCAGGCCGGGCCGAGAACCTGCGCCGCAGTGCCTATATAGCCAGATATCTCAATGACAGCGGCCTGATCTGTTGCGCCGCATTTGTTGCGGCAAGTGCAGAAGCGCGGGATCACACCATCAGTGTAATTGGCAGGGACAACTGTATTGTTGTTTACCTGAATCCGCCTCTGGAAGTCTGCAAGGCACGTGACCCGAGTGGACTCTATGCAGCTGAAGCACTGCAACCCTCAGGCAATGTACCTGGAGTTTCCTTTGATTATGAAGTTCCCCAGCTGGCTGACCTGATCCTGCCAACACACGAGCATGACGTAGAAGAATGTATCGCCCGCGTGATGAATCTGCTCAGGGAAAAACTGGTAATCTGATCCGGCTTTCGCTTTCAAGGTTTCCTGCCGCTATACAACGGCAGGTCAGCCCTGATCCTTGCAAAAAGCCTTGCAGAAATCCTCAACGACTTCCTTGCACCATTGCTGGATTTCTTCTGGCGACATTGGGTCCATAATACCGCATTCACGCGACAGCATCGGGCGATGCAAAACCATCCCGATGAAATACCGACTCAGTTTTTCAAATGAAAAATCTGACTCGGGATTGTAGTGGGTAAAGACATTCAGCAAATTCTGGTACGCTACGTCAGGTCCGGCCTGGAAATAGTGGTGGCCAATTTTGGAATCAGAGGCGGTCATCTGGAATACCAGCCTGCGAAAGGCAAGAGTCCGGTTGTTGGATGCGGTCCTGAGGGTGGCATCTGCAATCAGGAACAGCGCCTCCTTGAGATTTTTTCCTTCAAAGTGGCTGCCGGTTTCGGCCATACCTTCCTTGTATACAGCAAGTTCCCGCTGAATCACTGAAAGGAACAGATCTTCCTTGCTACCGAAATACCGGTAAATGGATTCTTTGGAAATGCCTGCTTCCCGTGCCATGACATTGATGCTGGTGCCGTCAAAGCCTTTGGCCAGAAAAGTCTCACTGGCAATTTGCAGGACCTCTTCTCTCTTGTCTGTACCCCGGGTCCTGGAAGAATTTGCGGCAATAGTCATCTCTTATCCCAAATCAGATGCTGTCAGAAATTTCGATTGGATATTCAAAGCTGTGGCTAAAAATGACCAAAAAAGCAATCTAACCACCAATAGCGCAATAAATGTGAAACATGACATATAAGAGGCTTGACACCGTCAATAATCCCCTCTAATATTCAGACCGTACCGTGCGGTTCGGGTGTAAACAAGTAATATTCCTGCAATTGCGCTGTATCTGGAGCGAACTCCTATCAAAATCGTCTTGTCTGAAGTTTGTGGTAGTCGAGACGGTTTTGATAGCAGTTAGCAACAGTCCCCTCTGAAAAGCCTCGGAAAAGCAGTTTGATTCCGGGGCTTTTTTTTTGGCACATTCATGCGTTAGGCTGTATTTCCAAAATCGGGCTGACTTGATGAACTCTCCTCTTTCCCGCAGACATTTTCTGGCCACTTCAGCATTTTATTGTGTTGCTGCAACCGTACCAGGTCTTGCATCGGCACAGTCTGGTAATGACAAATCACTGGATATTTCGCTTTTCCCCGGTTTTGAAGCCATGAAACTGGATACCAACGGGGTGACCATACACACCCT
>JAURLQ010000141.1 GCA_030831125.1 Gammaproteobacteria bacterium | reverse complement strand
TCCGAATCCAATGTCGGGGTTATTTTCACTCACGGCGATCCGTCCAGTGATCTGGGCAATACCGTGGCTGGTGTCGATTTCCGTTACCAGAATACCCGTTTTTCCGACACGCACACATTGCGCGGCAACGCCTGGTATCAGCAGTCAGACACAGAAGGGCTCAGTGGCGATGACAAGGCTTATGGCCTGCAGGCCAATTTCGATACCCAGAGCAACGGCTTCGGCGTGTTCGGCAATTACCAGTATTTCGGCAAGGATTTCCATCCTGCCCTGGGTTTTGCCAACAATACAGGCATCCGCAGCATCGACCTGGGCACCAATGGCCGGTATTTCCTGCGTAATAATCCCGTTGTCCGCAACCTGTTCACGTTCATGCGCTTCGGTTACACGGAAGTGCTCGAAACCGGTGAAATGCAGAGTTCCGACTGGTTCTGGCGCATGCTCAACATCAGCACCCATCGTGGTGACCAGGTCGGCTTCGGTGTTTACCGCAACCAGGAAGGGCTGGACCGGGATTTCCGGATCCGGCCGGATATTGTCATTCCCCGGGGGAAATACACCTTTTCCGGTATCCAGGGGGAAATAAGGTCTTCAGACCAGCGTGCATTCTCCGCCCGGCTGAATTTCAACTCCGGCGGTTTCTATGACGGGGACCGCACACAATACAATTTCGGTCTGAACTACAGGCCGGATGAACATCTGGATCTGGGACTGGATTACAACTGGCAGGACATCAGTCTGCCGGCTGGAGACTTCATAACCCGCGTTATCAGGGCAAATGCCAACTATGCTTTCAACTCCAAGTGGTCCTGGATAAATCTGGTCCAGTACGCCAACAGTTCCAGAATAGTGGGTCTGAACAGCCGTTTGCGCTGGAATCCCCAGGCAGGTGAAGATTTCTATCTGGTCCTCAACTACAACATGGATTCTTCAGATGGCGCCTTCACAGGTCTCAATCCCGAGAATGCGGAACTGGTGTTGAAATACACCAAGACATTCCGGTTCTGATTCGTGTGTTGTCCTGAAATATGGTGACACTTATTTCTTTAAAAACGCTCGATGTACTGCATCGAGCGTTTTGTATTTCAGGGCCATGTGTGGCCGCCTATGATTGTATATTTCCATTGACTGCTCACCCCCCCCATTTTTTTATGAGACACCCATTCCAGTGTCAGTGGCACCTGGCTTCCCTCGGTGAGTAAGCCTTATATCCTCAAGTGTGTGGATGTCCAGTTCGACCTTCTCGGGTTTGAATTCCAGCAGGGCTTTACGCAGTGATCCGGGATGGCTTGTGATAAGCCCAATACACCGGAAAAAAAAGGGCGCTGATTCAAGCGCCCCTCTGGGATTCCCTGGCATCTGGCCTTTCGGGTCAACCTTTTGTGCGTGCAAACTCGGTCATGAATTCTGCCAGTTTTCTGCAGCCGGCCAAAGGCATCGGATTATAGATAGAGGCACGGATACCGCCGACAACACGATGACCTTTCAGGGCGTACAGCCCATTGGCCAGTGCCTCCTTGATGAACAGTGCATCCAGTTCCTCGTTGGGGCAGACAAAGGTCACATTCATCATGGAGCGATGGGCTTTTTGTGCTGTACCCCGGTAAAAGTCATTGCTGTCGATGATGCTGTACAGTACTGCGGCCTTTTCACGGTTGATTTTTTCCATTGCAGCAGTGCCTCCCTGGTCTTTGAGCCATTGCATCACCAGACTCATCGTGTAGATGGCGAAGGTGTTGTTGGTATTGGCCAGCGAGTGTGATTTTGCATAAACCTCATAGTCGAGGAGGGAAGGAGTTCTTTCCATTGCATGCCCTATAAGGTCCTTGCGCACGATAGTCAGGGCAGTGCCAGCGGGTCCGAGGTTTTTCTGCATGCCGGCGAAGACCACGCCGGTTTTGCTGAAGTCCACCTGACGGCAGAAAATGTCTGAAGTTGAATCGATAACCAGCGGGATATCGCCAGTATCCGGATATTCCCTGTATTGAGTGCCATAAATCGTATTGTTGCTGGTGATGTAAGCGTAGGATGCGTCATCATCGATCATGTCCCGGTTCAGAGGCGGTATCGCATCGTAGTTGTTGTCCTTGCCCGAACTTGCAATAACGATTTTGCCGTATCGCGCAGCTTCCATGTTTGCCAGTCGTGAAAAATTACCGGTTTCACTGTAAACCGCCTTGTGTGCAGGTTTCAGGCCCAGCAGGTTGAGCGGAACAGCTGCAAACTGCATCTGCGCACCACCATGTGTGTAGAGTATTTCGTAGTTGTCCGGTAAAGCGGCAACTTCCCTTACCAGTTCGTCACAGCGGGCCAGTACAGCTTCAAATTCCCTGGAACGATGGCTGATTTCAATAACCGAAACTCCCATGTTGTTGAAATCAAGAAACTCGTCCCTGATCTGTTGCATGACAGGGAAAGGAAGCATTGCCGGACCGGCGCCGAAGTTATAAACGGGATCGTTCATCGTGAAGACCTGGGAAAATCAACTGGTAATGGTATGGAATTAAAATCAGCAAGTACGGAGCGCAGTCCGGTTCAGATTACCCATGCTTTAATCACATGATCGATTGAGGCAATATCGCCAAGGATTTCCTCCATGGCATCACCCTCTATATCGATCAGGTTATAGGCAATTTCACCGCGACTCTTGTTCAGCATGTCGATAACGTTGATGTCCCTTTCCGCCAGGATCGACAGAATCTGTCCAAGCATGCCGGGTACATTCTGGTTGACGATTGCAACACGAGTACTTTCGCTGCGTTCCAGATTGAGATTGGGGAAATTCACTGAATTACGGATATTGCCGTTTTCAAGAAAATCCCGGAGCTGGTTTACTGCCATGATTGCACAATTCTCTTCAGCTTCATCGGTACTTGCACCTATGTGAGGCATGAGTATGGTGCGTGGATTTCCCAGCAATTCAGGAGTAGGAAAATCAGTAACATACCGGGAGAGACGTCCACTGTTGAGGCCTTCCAGCAGGGCGCCATTGTCAACTATCGCATCACGGGAAAAATTGAGCAGTACTGCACCGGTCTTGAAATAGTTGATTATCTTGCGATCAATCAGGTTGCGGGTGTTTTCAAGTACCGGTAAATGCAGGGTGACAAAGTCTGACCGGGATATCAGGGAAGTCAGGTTTTCCTGCTTTTCCACCTGGTTGGCAAGACGCCAGGCGGCGTCAACCGAAATGGCCGGATCGTAACCCAGCACTTTCATGCCGAGCTGAATGGCCACATCAGCGACCACGGCACCAATGGCGCCCAGACCGACAACGCCTATGGTTTTGCCCGCCAGCTCACATCCTTTGAATTTCTTTTTCTCCTCTTCCATGAGCTTGTTGAGCTCACTGTATTCAGTATCATTGCCAAGGGTATTGACCCAGTTTATACCTGGCAGAATGCCGCGGGCAGACAGCAGCAGACCGCAAACGACAAGTTCCTTTACTGCATTAGCATTGGCGCCGGGAGTGTTGAATACAACGATTCCCTGTTTCGTATAGTCGTCAACAGGGATATTGTTGACACCTGCACCGGCGCGGGCAACAGCCTTGAGATTGGAGCCAATATTTTCCTGTCCCAGCTTGTGGCTTCTGACAAGAATGGCATCTGCGTCACTCATTTCGGGGCCAACCTGGTATTCCTGTCGCGGGAACATGGAAAGACCCAGTTCAGAGATCTGGTTGAATGTCTGGACTTTGTACATCTGGAACAGTTCCCTACTGCAGAGTTGTTGTTGCAGGTTGTGGTAAAAGACGGGCATTTATACAGTTAAAGCCGGAAAATTTCCAGCCAGCGAACATGCTGGTATTGGTCTGGTTTGAATTTCAGCTGGAGTTGTGTAACGACTTGCCATTATTGAATTTGAGACCGTCTGCGGCAGGGATGCCGCAGTCGAGCCCCCATGGATGGGTTCACGGCGTGTCGAAGATTTAATAATGGCAAGTCGCTCCTTCAACTGATCCTGAAAAATTCAAACCAGACCAATACCCGATTAACGGGACGGTCTTGGGAATTGTGAAAAAAACAGAGTCAGAATCCGTTACCACCTGGTTTGTCTACATGATCCGGACAGCTGGTGGACAACTGTACACCGGTATCACCACTGATGTGCAGCGCAGGCTGGATGAACATACCTCAGGTAGCAAAGGGGCCAGATTCCTGCGCGGGAAAGGGCCTCTGGAGCTGGTTTGGCAATGCAGTGTGCCAGACCGGTCAGTGGCAAGCAGACTTGAATATCGCATCAAGCAGTTGTCGCGCAAAGACAAACACAGGCTGTTAGCCGGCAGTCTGGATGTGTCCTTGCTGCTGGATTGATAAAACCCCGCAATATGCAGCACTGCTGAATCTGTCCGGGCAGGTTATAATTGCCAGCTTGAGTTTCAGGAAGTCTCCTATGTCTGATGTTACAAGCTACATGAACCGGCTGGGTCTGAAGGCGCGGGAAGCCTCCCGAGCCCTCGCCGCAGCCGATACCAGCCAGAAAAACAAGGCACTGACCGCCATGGTGGATGCCATCAACAGCAGCCGTGACATGCTCGTTAGCGCCAATACGCTTGATATGGAAGCAGGCCGGGCCAAAGGACTCGATGCTGCCATGCTGGACAGACTTGAGCTTACCCCAAAACGGATAGATGGCATGATCGAAGGATTGCATCAGGTTGCTGCCCTGCCTGATCCGATTGGTGAAATCAGTGAAATGCGCTACATGCCCAGCGGCATCCAGGTAGGTCGCATGCGTGTGCCGCTGGGTGTAATTGGCATCATTTACGAATCGAGACCCAACGTCACAGTTGAGGCTGCTGCTCTTTGTCTGAAATCCGGCAATGCCACCATCCTGCGTGGTGGCTCTGAAGCCATCAATTCGAATCAGGCCATTGCGTCGTGCATACGGGATGGACTCAGCACTGCCTCATTGCCGGAATCAGCTGTACAGGTTGTGGAAATGACTGATCGCGCTGCAGTGGGGGCGCTGATTACAATGCCCCGGTATGTGGATGTCATTGTCCCCAGAGGAGGCAAAGGGCTGATTGAGCGAATCAGTCAGGATGCCCGTGTGCCGGTAATCAAGCACCTTGATGGCATTTGCCATGTGTACATTGATGATGAAGCGGATCTCGTCAAGGCTTTCAACATTGCCATCAATGCCAAGACACATCGTTATGGTGTTTGCAATGCGATGGAAACCCTGCTGGTGGCAAAGGCGGTGGCGGCCTCAATATTGCCTCAACTTGCTGAAGCCTATGCAGAGCTTGGTGTGGAGCTGCGCGGATGTACGAAGACGCGCGAGGTGTTGCCGGCCATTGGTGTTGCCGAAGAAAGTGACTGGACGACAGAATACCTGGCGCCGGTACTTTCAATCCGGGTAGTAGATGATCTGGATGAGGCAATCAGTCACATCAATACCTACAGCTCACAGCATACCGATTCGATAGTCACGGAAAACTATTCGAAAGGTCGCCGATTCATAAGGGAAGTTGATTCAAGTTCGGTGATGATCAATGCCTCAACAAGATTTGCTGACGGGTTCGAATACGGACTTGGTGCTGAAATCGGCATATCAACAGACAAATTCCATGCGCGTGGGCCTGTCGGTCTCGAAGGCCTGACTTCCCGAAAATACATTGTGTTCGGCGACGGTCATGTCCGGCGCTGAATCTGCTACAGCGTGAAATCCCGACTGGGCATCATGGGTGGCATGTTCGATCCGGTACATGACGGACACATCAATGCTGCCCGATTGACATACACCAATCTGGGGCTGGAGCGGGTTCTGCTTTTACCCTGCGGTTCTCCGGTGCACAGGGAAGCGTCTGTAACACCTGCCAGTCATCGAATAGCAATGCTGCAACTGATTGCAGATGAAGAGTGCTGGCTGCAAGTTGATACGCGGGAATGCGACAGTACGCAACCTTCCTGGACATGGCATTCGACAGTTTCCATTGGCAGGGATCATCCGGAAAGCCTGCTGTTTCTGATCATGGGTATGGACAGTCTGCTATCCCTGCCAGGCTGGTATCGCTGGCAGGATTTGCTCGACAGGGTAAATATTGTCGTGATTGCCAGGCCGGGTTTCATTCTGGACATGGCAGTTGTCCAGCCGCAGTTGCGGGAAGAGCTGGAAAAACGACTGGTATCTGTTGCGCGGATATTGGAAGCGGATAATGCGGGGAAAATGATTTTGCTTGATGGTGCTGAGGTTGAAGCATCCTCATCTGTGCTGAGAAACCGGCTTGCAAGCCGGCAGCTGGCAAACCTGCAACTGCATCCTGCAGTGCAGCAATACATTACATCAAATGATCTTTACCGATAACTGGAGCATGTAGTTGAAAAAAGAACTTCAATCAAAAAAGCTGGAAAAATTCGCACTGGATACCATTGCTGATCTCAAGGGGCTGGATCCGGTATGTATGGATATCAGCAAAATGAGTTCGATTGCCGACCACATGATTGTTGTAACCGGCACCTCGAGCAGACACGTGAAATCGATTTCTGAAGAAATCGTGAAACGCAGCAAGGCTGCAGAATATCCGGTAAGAATGGAGGGTCAGGAACAGGCTGAGTGGGTGTTGATCGACCTTGGTGACGTGATCGTACATGTCATGCAAGCTGCAACAAGGAAGTTGTACGATCTGGAGTCACTGTGGAAGCTTGCTCCGGTGGAAAAGAAATAGATTGCATGAAGATCAGGCTTGTCAGTGTTGGTACGCGCATGCCGCAATGGGTGCAGGCAGGTGTTGAAGAATATCGCAGGAGATTGCCGCGGGATTTTGAAATGATTGTTACTGAAATCCCGCTCGGCAGCAGAAGCAAGTCTGTTGCCACGAGGGCTGCGATGCAGAAAGAAGGTGAGGCCTGTCTCAGGGCTGTTGAAAAGGATGACTATCTGGTTGCGCTTGATGTCAAGGGCACAGTGCTTGGTACTGAAACCATGGCGCAGGCTTTTGGTGCCCTGCGTGATGAAGGGAGGAACATCAGTCTTGTGGTGGGCGGTCCTGACGGTCTTGATCCGTCTGTGCTAAAGGCTGCCCACGCCACCTGGTCGCTGTCAGCACTGACTTTCCCGCACCCGCTCGTCAGAGTAATTCTGGCAGAACAGATTTACAGAGTCTGGAGCATTCTGGGCGGTCATCCGTACCACCGCGCCTGACCGGACCCCAAACACAAGGTCTTGTGTCGGTTGGCCGTTTTTTTAATGAAAATTAGCAAGATACTGTTATTTTCTGGAACTTGAATGTAGAATCCGGCGTAATACGTGGTATTTGTTGCCTTTCCTGGTGAATTATTCTGGTCAGTTGTGGTCTGAAGACGTGAAACAGTTCATAAAAGGAATGGTCGGGGCGCTTTAAGGTGAGCGCTGCTGAAACGCGATTGCAGGTGCCGCCAGTATGGGCTGAGCACGCAATCGGTAAACTGGATTCCGTCATGGCAACAGGCAGTGGCCATGGCAATAACAGGGACTGGCTGTTCCGTTATCGGGATGGCTGGTTCTACTGCGGACAAAATGGCTGATCGCTATACATTCAAAGACCATAACAGGGAAAAACAGATTTTCCTGTCTCGCCTCCTGATCGGCGGTATCGTCGTCCTGGTGCTTTTCGCGCTGCTGATTACCCGTCTGGTTTATCTCCAGGTTTTTGAACACGAATACTATTCAAACAAATCTGATGGTTATCGTATTCATATCCAGCCTGTTCCTCCTAACCGGGGGCTTATCTATGATCGTAATGGTGTACTGCTTGCTGAAAACAAACCCAGTTATACACTGACTCTGACCAGGGAAAATGCCGGCGATATGGATGCAAGTCTCCAGCTGCTTGGCAGTATCATACAGTTCACGGATGAAGATGAGGAAAAATTCCGGACCAGACTCAAGCGTCGCAGTGTGCCATTTTCCTCTGTTCCTGTTCGCTTCAATCTTAGCGAAGAGGAAATTGCGAGCATTGCGGTCAACCAGTTCCGTCTTCCGGGTATCAGTGTGGAAGCCCAGCTCGTTCGCAACTATCCACAGGGAGATCTTTTTGCACATGCTGTAGGCTATCTGGCAAGTATCTCGGAAGAAGAACTGAAGCAGGTTGATCAGGTCAATTACAAGGGTACGCACCAGATCGGCAAGATGGGAATCGAGAAGTACTACGAGGACATTTTGCATGGCACTGTGGGCTACGAAACAGTGGAAAAGAATGCCCGTGGGCAGATCATGCAGGTACTGGATCGTACCGATCCGATTCCCGGTCAGGACATTGTTCTGAACCTGGATATCAATCTTCAGAAAGCTGCCGTTGAGGCCCTGGGTGACTTCCGCGGTGGTGTTGTAGTGCTGGATCCGACTGATGGCGGTGTGATGGCCATGGTCAGCAAACCGGCATTTGATCCCAACCTGTTTGTTGAAGGCATAAGCAAGACTGACTATGCAAAACTCAATGACAGAACAGAAACCCCGCTGTTCAACAGGGCGCTGGCCAAATATTCCCCGGGTTCAACCGTCAAGCCCTTCCTTGGACTTGCAGCACTGGAAACCGGAACAAGAACACGTGAATACACCATTCGCGACCCCGGTCACTTCCGGCTTGATGGAGACAGTCACATCTATCACGACTGGACTTGGTGGGTCAGCAAAAATGGCCATGATCTGGTGAATCTGGAAAAGGCCATCTACCAGAGCTGTGATATATATTTCTATGATCTTGCCACTGACATGGACATCGACACGATGCACGATTTCATGTTCCGCTTTGGTTTTGGTCGCAATACCAGTGTTGATATTCCGCAGGCCAGCAATGGTGTGTTGCCATCCAGACAGTGGAAGCGCAATGCGCTGGGTCTGCCGTGGTATCCCGGAGAAACACTCAATTCCTCAATCGGGCAGGGTTATACAGAAGCTTCTCCCCTGCAACTTGCCACAGCCACCATGCTGATTGCGAACAAGGGTAAGTGGTACCAACCGGCATTACTGCGCAAGGTGGGAACGGATTCTGAAGTCATCCAGCGGACCAGTTATCTGCCTGATATCCAGCTCAAGAACCCGGATGACTGGAACTTGGTTGCAAACGCAATGCGGGATGTTGTGCACAAGAAGAACGGTGGTTACCGCAATAACGGCACGGCCTGGCCCTACATCGAAAACATGGGGCCTATGCCCTACGAAATGGCTGGTAAATCCGGTACGGCCCAGGTTGTTGGCATGGCGGCTGATTTCGACAATGATGCAGAAGTTCCTGAGAAGTACAGAGACCATGCATTGTTCATTTCCTTTGCACCTGCGAATGATCCGAAGATAGTCGTGGCCGTTTTTGTGGAGCATGGTGAGGGTGGCAGTTCAGTTGCCGGCCCGGTTGCCCGCAAGATTATCGATACCTGGCTTGTCGAAGAAGGACAGCTGAAGCCCCAATTCCAGCCTGTCCCTGACGGCAGTTCATCCCTGATTACCTCACTCTCTCCCTGACAGGCCTGGCCGTGGAAATACTGGAATACGGCAGGCAAGGCACAGAACTCGGATACGGGCTTGAACCTGACCGCAGCATCTGGACTCGTCTGCATATTGACCTCCCGCTTTTGATTGCCCTTACAGTGATGCTCGGTTTCGGTCTGATGGTGTTGTATAGCGCAACCGACGGCAACATGCCGGAACTTGAAAGACAGGTTGCACTGATTGGTCTGGCCTACGTAGTCTTGTTTGCTGTTGCGCAGCTTGAAGTCAGGACTTTGCGACAATGGGCTCCCTGGTTGTATCTCGGTGGTTTATGTCTGCTGGTGGCAGTATTGGTCATGGGAGATTCTGCCAAAGGAGCCCAGCGCTGGCTGGACTTTCCCGGATTGCCCCGGTTCCAGCCCAGTGAAGTAATGAAAACCATTGTGCCTTTGACGGTGGCAGGTTTTCTGGCAAGGGGCAGCATGCCGCCAAAGTTTCTGAATGTGCTCGGGGCACTGGTCATTCTCGGTATACCGGCAGTGCTGACATCCATGCAGCCTGATCTGGGAACAGCCCTGTTGATTGCCGTGGCAGGTGTTTTTGTGCTTTTGCTCTGTGGTGTTCGCTGGAAACTGGTATTTACCGCGCTTGGTCTGGCAATGGCAGCCATCCCTGCACTGTGGATATTCTATCTGCAGGATTACCAGAAACAGCGTGTATTGACCTTTCTGGATCCGGAGAGTGAGCCGTTGGGAGCAGGATGGAACATCATCCAGTCAAAAACGGCGATAGGGTCAGGTGGGCTTTACGGTAAAGGGTGGCTCAACGGTGTGCAGTCACGACTGGACTTTCTTCCTGAGGGGCAGACTGACTTCATCGTGGCAGTGCTGGCAGAAGAGTTCGGTCTGCTTGGTATGCTTTTCCTGCTGATGCTTTACAGTGTGATCATTGGCCGGGCGCTTTATATCGGTGCCATGGCGCAGGACCTTTTCAGCAGGTTGCTGGCCGGCAGCCTTGCACTTACATTTTTTGTTTATGTGTTTGTAAATATCGGTATGGTTTCAGGTCTGTTACCTGTTGTGGGTGTTCCATTGCCTCTGGTGAGTCTGGGGGGCACTTCCATCGTCAGTCTGATGCTGGGCTTCGGCATTCTGATGTCGATACACACGCACAAGGTAACCCGACTGGGTTATTGATAGTTCAATGACAGGAGGAAGCTGACAGTGACCACATCTGGGTCTACAAGGGTATTGGTGCTTCTTCTGGTTGCCATGGTTGCAGCCTGTTCAAGCCCGTTGCCCCAAAGAACCGGTTCCGGGACCAATACCGGTCGTTACGAAATGGAAAATGACAGTGGAGTTCTCGAGCCTTTGGATCTTTCCAGGGTCAAGGCAGTAGAACCCCGCAGGGAAACCCGGACTAGGGCTGGCAACAAGAGTCCCTATACCATCAATGGCAGAACCTATTTTGTGCTCGATAACGAATCGGGTTATACCGAAACCGGGCTGGCTTCGTGGTATGGCAGAAAATTCCATGGCCATCTGACGTCCAATGGGGAAGTCTATGACATGTTCCAGCTGTCAGCTGCTCATACTACACTACCCATCCCCAGCTATATCCGGGTGACCAATCTCGACAACGGCAAATCCATTGTTGCCAGGGTCAATGACCGGGGACCATTTCACCCGGGGCGTATTGTGGACATGTCCTATGCAGGTGCAGTTATGCTCGGCTATGCAGACAAGGGTACTGCCAGAGTGAGAGTGGAAGCCATTGTGCCGGATACCGCGCGGGCACCAGCCAATGTCGTTCAGGCAGTAGCCTATGGTGCAACTGATGTACTCGACAACGTAGCAACAGAAAGAGCCCTGATCGAAGAGAACAGGGGAGAAGAGTTCCTGCAGATAGGTGCATTCTCGAACCTGGAATCAGCCCGCAGTCTGGTGGCAAGATTGGCAGGCATGACAAGCTTTCCGGTCCTCATCAAGAGTGAGGCCAATAGCGAGGGGATTACCTTGCACAAGGTCAGGATTGGACCGTTGACTGATGAGGGGCTGACACGGCAACTGATCGATAATGTCCAGGCTGCAAGACTGGGCAGCCCTTTCAAGGTAAGGATTTGATAGTCGCAGGGAGTCCTCAGGCATTGCGGCACCAAAGAATACTCAAGAGGTAATGATGAAAAATTCTGTCACAAAGAGGATCAATCGCCCATTCATTTTCCTGTTCGGGCTGTTGATGATTACGCAGGGAGCATTGTCAACGGTGGCACAGGCCCAGATCATCCCGAGGCCGCCACAGATCAATGCCGCCAGTTATATCGTGATGGATGCCACCACCGGTGAAATTCTCATCGAGGAAAATGCCGATGAACGGCGTTCGCCGGCCAGTCTGACCAAGATCATGACTACCTATGTGGCAGACAAGGAAATCGAGGCGGGACATATCAGTCTTGATGACGAAGTCTTTGTCAGCGTAAGGGCATGGAGTCTTGATTGCGGCAGTAACAGTTCGTGTATGTTTATCAAGGAAGGCGATTATGTCCGTCTGGAAGACATCATGCGTGGCATTATCATCCAGTCGGGTAACGATGCCAGCATTGCACTTGCCGAACATATTGCCGGCAGTGAGGATGCATTTGCTGATCTGATGAACCAGTATGCTGACCAGTTGGGCATGCTCAATTCCCAGTTCCGCAATTCCCATGGCCTGGACGTTGAAGGACATTATTCATCCGCTCGGGATCTGGCGCTGATGGCAAGAGCAGTGATCAATGAGTTTCCCGAATCCTATGGCATGTACAGCGAACAGGAATTTACCTATAACGGTATTACACAAAGAAATCGCAATACCCTGCTGTTTACTGATCGCAATGTCGACGGTATGAAAACCGGCTATACCAGCGAGGCTGGATATTGCCTGGTTGCCTCTGCTGTCCGCGATGACATGCGACTGATCACGGTAGTACTCGGGGCAGGATCCGAAGCAGGCCGGGCCCAGGAAACCCAGAAACTCATGACCTATGGTTTCCGCTATTTCCAGACCTGGGAAATGTTCAGCGGTAACGAAACCCTTGAAAACGTCCAGGTTTGGTATGGCGCCAGCAATTCTGTGGATGTCGGCGTTGCAGAGGCAAGAACAGTTACCATTCCAAGAGGCGAGCAGGACAATCTTGTAACTGAGATTGTCATGGATGAGGAGCTCAAGGCACCGATTGCCCTGGGTCAGCCACTGGGCCGAATCAAGGTCAGTCTTGGAGATATGGTTTACTACGAGGGGCCTGTTGTTGCCATGCAGGCAGTAGAGAAAGGCGGGTTTTTCAAGCGTCTTATGGACTGGCTCAACCTGTTTTTCCTTTCCATTTTCAGCTGACATATCCAGATGCAGGACAAGCCGAAAATTGACTACCCCTGTGCCTATCCGATCAAGGTCATGGGAGAACACAATGATGAATTTGAAAGTGTCATTGTTGAAATTATCCAGAGGCATGACCCCGAGCTCAACAGCGAAACGATAAGCCTGCGCGCCAGCCGCACTGGTCGTTATGTTTCCCTCAATGTCACTATCACAGCCACCGGACCCGAACAGATCCAGGCACTCTTTGATGACCTCAAGGCAAGTGGCAGGGTTGCCATGGTGCTCTGATCACACCATGACCCTTGCATCTTCTTCCTGCGAAATCCGCTTTCTCGGACTTGTCCCCTATGAACCTGTCTGGCATGCCATGCAGGATTTTGTTGCAAAACGGGAGCCGGACACACGTGATGAAATCTGGGTTCTGCAGCACGAGCCGGTATTTACCCAGGGGCAAGCGGGCAAGGCTGAAAATATTCTTGAAGATATCGGGATACCCGTGGTGCAGAGTGACCGGGGAGGGCAGGTTACCTATCACGGTCCGGGTCAGCTGGTGATCTATTTTCTGCTGGATGTGAAACGCCGGGGCTTCGGTGTGAGAACACTGGTCGACCTGATAGAACAGAGTATCCTGCAACTGCTTACAGAACTGGGGATAGATGCGGAGCTGCAAAAAGGTGCACCGGGTGTCTATGTGGCCGGAAAAAAGATTGCAGCCCTTGGACTCAGAATCAGAAGAGGCAGTTCCTTCCATGGCCTGAGCCTTAACGTAGATATGGATCTGCGGCCATTTTCTGCAATCAATTCCTGTGGATATGCAGGACTGGAAGCCACTCAACTGGCAGATTTGCTTGATGCCCCCAGACCGGATCTGTTCAGGGAAACTGCAGCGCGATTACTGCAGATACTCCAGCACAGGCTGGATCCAGGTAGCGGTCTGGTTTGAATTCCAGCAGTACTGGAAGAGTGGACTGGCTTGAAACAAGACATATTCGATATTTGAGCAACCGGGCATCATTGTTTCTTCGACACGCCGTAAACCCGATCCAGCCATTCGGCAAAGCCGAATGTCGCTCCACCTCACGCAAAGCTTTGCTTTGCATACGTTCGTTTCCGCCCCTGGGGGCTCGACTGCGGCCCGCAAGCGGGTCCATCCGAAGGACACCCACTACAATACGGTATATGAGGCCGAAGCAGGGGGAGTCAGGCGAGGAGCGGAAGCGAGCGAGCTGAGCTCACCCTGGTACGGCCGGGTGTTACTGGATCTGGAGTGGGTGTCCCATGCTTGACTGGTACGGCCGGGTGCTACTG
Source organism: Gammaproteobacteria bacterium (assembly GCA_030831125.1). Lineage (GTDB taxonomy): Bacteria > Pseudomonadota > Gammaproteobacteria > Pseudomonadales > Pseudohongiellaceae > CAILUG01. The sequence continues at coordinate 5,849 of JAURLQ010000141.1, read as the reverse complement.
GATCTGGAGTGGATGTCCCTTGCTTGCATGCTTGTTCCATGTCGAAGAAACAATGATGCCCGGTTGCTCGAATATCAAATCCGGATAATTTCAAGCCAATCACTACCCGGATGACCGATTCAGCATCGTGCTGAGGCAACGATTTTCTTCTGCTGTTATAATGCTGTTTTTTCTGCATTGAGAATCCGATGTCTGACACATCCCCACCTGTTGCAGGCCCTGCCAAAGTTGTACAGGGCGAAAAACTGCGCGGAGCCGACAAGGTGGCTCGCATACCCGTCAAGGTCATCCCCACTGTCGAGCTACCCAAAAAGCCCGATTGGATCCGGGTGCGCATGGGTAACTCCTCCCGTGTAGAGCAGATCAAGCAGACCCTGCGCAAGCACAAACTCAGTTCAGTTTGTGAAGAAGCATCCTGCCCGAATATTGGAGAATGTTTCAGTGGCGGAACCGCCACCTTCATGATCATGGGGGATATCTGTACTCGTCGCTGTCCTTTCTGCGATGTTGCCCATGGCAGGCCCAACGCATTGATGGAAAACGAACCGATTGAATTGGCAGAAGCCATCCAGGAAATGGGCCTCACTTATGTGGTTGTGACTTCTGTCGACAGGGATGACCTGCGTGATGGTGGTGCAGAACATTTTGCCCGCTGTATTTCAGAAACCCGTCGCCTGAATCCCGGCATCAAGGTGGAAGTGCTTGTACCTGATTTCAGGGGCAGAGGAGACATTGCCCTGAATATTCTCACAGCAACCTGTCCGGATGTGTTCAACCATAATCTGGAGACAGTACCCTCTCTGTACAAAAAAGTCCGGCCCGGTTCAGACTACCAGTGGTCACTCGATCTTCTGAAACGATACAAGGCCATGGCACCCCATGTGATTACAAAATCAGGCATCATGGTCGGCGTTGGTGAAAGCAGGGAAGAAGTCATCGAGGTATTGGGTGACATGAAAGCGCATGACATTGATATGGTCACCATTGGGCAGTATCTGCAGCCCAGCAGGAATCATCTGCCTGTGGAAAGATTTGTTCATCCTGATGAGTTTGCCGAATACGCACGTATTGGTGAGAGCATGGGGTTCCGGCATGTTGCCAGCGGCCCCATGGTGCGATCCTCATATCACGCCGACAAGCAGTCCGGGATCTGAAAACTTCAGTACAAGATCGTTCAGTTCTTCCCAGGGATCCATTTTCAGCAATTGCTTCACACTCTGGTCTATACGCTTGGCCCTTCCAAGCAAGCCCTGTAATGAAAGCTGGTCATGTCTTTGTAGTGCGGCAGATACGATAGCAGTGCGATTGTTCCACACACGATGGGTCTGCAGTACACCGTTAAGATGATGCCCCAGGGCCAGATCATGCTGCATGGCAGACAGATTGCGGATTTCCCGGTTGAGAATAGCCAGCACATGCAGTGCTTCCGTCCCCTCGTCCCGCAGATGATTGAGGATGTGGCAGGCCCGGCCGGCATTGCCTGCCAGACATGTATCAACAAGACTGTATATTGTGAACCTGGCATTGTCAGCCACAATATCCAGCACGGTTTTGATGTCGACCTTGTCTCCTTCTGCGAGCACCAGCAGTTTTTCAATCTCCTGGGCTGCAGCAAGCAGATTGCCTTCAACGCGTTCAACCAGAATCTGGAGCGCATCGTTGTCCACTTCAAGCCCACTCTGTTGCAGGCGCTTTCTGATCCAGTCAGGCAATTGTTGTTCTGACACTGGCCAGATCTGGCAGAAGAGCGATTGTTGCTCAAGTGACCTGAACCATTTTGTCGATTGGGCAGCCTTGTCGATTCTGCCTGTGGTCAGCAGCAGGAGGTTGTCGGGTCCCGGGTTGGAGAGATATTCCTGCAGAGCCTCACGAGCCTTGTCATCAGGCTTCTGACCGATGAGGCGAAGATCGATAAGCTTGCGTTCGGCAAAAAGTGACAGGGCGTTGCCCGAGGCAAGCAGGGTTGTCCAGTCAAATCCGGTTCCTGCGTCCATTACTTCACGTTCAGTGAAGCCATGCTCCCGGGCATGTACCCTCACAACATCACAGCTTTCCTGTATCAGCAGCGGCTCATCTCCGCTTATCCAGATCATCGGCAATTCACTTTGCTGTAGTCTGGTTTTGAGTTGTTCGGGCTTGATTATCATTGCCAATGGATTTTCTTTTTCAAGGCAGCTGTAGTCAGCTGATACGTTGGGTCAAGGTATGGGTTTCTCCGGGTTCCAGCATCCTGCCTTGTGTAAGTGCCGTTTCAACACAGAGCATGTGACGGTAGCCGTCAGCACTCATATCCGCAAAATTTCTGGCGCAGTCAGCCCAGGGATTCCATACAACAATGCTGTCATGCCCACAAGAAACAATGTGGGTTTTTCCCCGGGGTTCTACTATGCTCGTTTCGGCTGCAGCTACCAGATGAATCCGGTCGGTTTCCTCATGGAAATTATAGTGGGATGGTGTGGGAAAGTGCTGCCAGTTGCGGGTCTTGTCTGAATATACCCCATGCAGGCCTTCAAGAGTTGTATTGTTGATATCGGAAACGCTGAAGTAAGTGTGCAGGGCGCATGACAGGGGAAAAGCAGCTTTTCCTTCATTCGACGTGACCAGATTAAGGCAAAGTTCTGTTCCCGCAATTATCTCCAAATGCAGACTTGCCTGACCGGCAAAGCCCGGACCTTCAGTTGATTCAGGAACAAGTACCAGCGTTGTGCAGTCATTGTCCTGTCTTTGTGATTCTGGATTCCAGAGTCGATTTCGCACGTAACCATGGGCAGGATAGTTAACCTTGTCTGGATGGGCACCAAACCACGGCCAGCATACAGGAATGCCCCCACGAATGGATTTGCTTGCGTCCAGAACGGCCTTGTCGCTCAGAAACAGTCTTTCGCGCTTGTCAGAAGCGGGGATCCAGGAAAGTACCTGTCCCCCGTAAAGGGATAGTACCAGTGATGAAAGGGGGTTATGTATTTCCAGCAACTGCAGGCTTTTATATTGATTGTTGGTAATTTTCATGCGCCAGCTATCAGGAAAATGTCAGTGCACGGTTGCGGATGGCAGACAGCCGCACCACCCTGTAGCGATCACTGGCCTGGACGAAGCGTATCAGGCGACGACCGGTTTCGAGTTTTGCCGGATCAAGTCCCATTACATGGGGATGCCAGATGAAAACGAAGTGTCTGCCTTCATCAGCAGCTTTCTCGAGCGCCCGGAACCAGATGTCTTCCACTTCCTCGCAGCTCTTTTTTTCCCACAGCCAGTGTGATGCATCCACACCTTCCCAGGTATAGGGGATGCAGACCAATCGGGAAGTTTCAGTCCTTACCCAACCATCAGGTGTATGACTGGCATCAATCGTATAGCCCAGTTCTGCGAGCAGTTTGCGGGTATGGGGCGTGGAAACACCACCCGGAGCCCTGAAAGCTGTCGGGTTTACCCCGCTGGCCCTGCGGATACTTTCAGTGGCTTTGACAATCAGGTCCCGGGTTACAGATTCTTCAATTTCAGCCCAGTTCTCGTGTTGCCAGCCATGCATGCCGATTTCGTGGCCCAGTTTGAGTATGTGTTTCAGCTCTTGTGGGTACTGTTCTGCGCTCCAGCCTTCAATGAAATAGGTCAGGGGAATACCGAGTTCTGTGCTCAGTTCAAGGAGAGCCGGGTAGCCAATTTCAAAAGCCGGGTTGGTACCTGCAGCACGCGGAGAGGTAATCACACCCCGGTGCAGGTCTGCGGCATCACCAAGATTGTCCAGGGTGAAACTTACCAGTGTTGCCATAAGGAAAGCGTCGTAAAACTCGGAATCAACATAGGTCCAGCTTACTGGAGAGACAAGTCAAAATCCATTGCCGTGGCGAACCGGGCAGTCCCGGTGATTTGTCACAGTACAGCAGCCCGAAACTGCCGATTCCTGCGGTTTGTGGTAGGATCGGTCGCAGTTGTCTGGCAGCAGAATTACAAAAACAAGGGTGCTGCAAATATCAATTGATCAGGAGGGGATATGTCATTGTTCTATCGCGTACTGTTGCTGGTGTTCAGTGTTGCATCTTTCGCCACTGTACAGGCTCACCACAATACCCAGGCCGAGTACGGCCCCTTTGGCTCGGATTTCCTGCGTGTACAAGGCACGGTGACAGCCGTCAAATGGGGTAATCCCCACGTTGCCTTCACGATAGAAGTAACGGGGGGGGACCTTCCCGCCGCTGAAATCGGCAAGCAGTGGCAGGTCAACAGTCATCCCATCAATGTCATGATTGCCTACGGGTTCAGTCAGGATGAATTCAAGGTTGGAGATAAAATGAATCTGCTCACCTGGAAGCATGTCCGTGGTACCAGAAACCTCTGGCCCCGGGCGATCCAGCTTAATGACGCCCCGATGAAATCCAACCTTCGTTATACGGACATGATTGATATTGCCAAGGGTACTTTCGAATCCCTGAATATCCTGCCTGCAGCGAATCTGGCTGGTTCAAGTCCCATCAGGGCGGGGGCGGATACGGTAGAAAAACTGGGCCAGATGGGGCTGCTTGACTCAGACGGTAATATGATCTGGCCTCCCCGATAGCAGAATTCCTGACTACCTGCATACGCATTATGGCATTTTCACTGATGCAGGATTGTCTTCAGTAAGGTGAACCATCCTTGTGGCTGAACACACCTCTGTCGTTTTCGAAAGCAAACTGCATGTCGATATCGGAGTACTCCCCGGTATCGCCGGGTAAGCGATCGCCAATCTCGAAATAGGCTGCATCCTGGTCTGAATTGTTGACCAGATGGTGGCCATTCTGTTCCCCGGCAGGAAAGCCGACACACATCCCTTCAGTGAGTTCAGTTGCGCCTTCATTGGTAATCAGGGTCAATGTGCCTGTCATCATGACAATGAATTCATCCTGCACACGGTGCCAGTGACGCTGGTAAGACCAGGTACCCGGCGGCAACACTGTGTAATTGACGCCGAAATTTTTCAGACCTGCCTGGTTGCCAAGGCTGCGCTTCTGCCTGTCCACACAGGGTGCGTCATGGGGTTTGGGATAACGAGTGCCAATTATTGGTGCTATATCGAGCGGATTTCTTATTATGGTTGGCATCAGTGTTTCCTCGGATTGGTCACGTCAGACAGGCGGTTGTCTGTCCTGGTTATTGCGCTGTTTCCAGGTTTCAAGATGCACATGGACACCACGCGTAAGTTTGTTGGTGGTTGACTCAAGCAGTTCCACACCCCAAAGGATTGCAAGTACAACAAGCGCGAGTTTGATGGCTACGAGTTTTCCTGCAATGGCTATGCAGACACCAAGTGCTGCAAGCACCCAGATGGCTGCTGCAGAGGTAACACCGAATACAGCACCGTCACGAGTCATCATCACACCCGCACCAAGAAAACCGACACCTGTTACCACCTGGCCGATAATACGTGTTGCATCCACATTGGCAGTTGGCAGTGACATGGAGGTGCCTACGAATATATAGGTGCCCAGCACGATGAGGGTTGAAGTCCTGATGCCGACAGGTTTTCCTCGCAGCTGGCGTTCAAGCCCGATGATAAAGCCGCATAACAATGCAGTGCCGACAGAAGCCCAGTCAAAGGGGGCAAGCGACCAGAATTCATTTTCTGTCATGACAGGAAATTCCCATGATTTTCTTTCCAATACGATTCTGGGACCGGGACTGAACAATTGCAATCGGGGAGAACCCGAAACCGGTTATATCTGTGGTATGTTATGAAATCTGGAGGAAAGTTAATGCGCTGGAATCTGATCAGCAAAGTCTGCAAAGTCTGCAAAGTCTGCAAAGTCTGCAAAGTCTGCAAAGTCTGCAAAGTCTGCAAAGTCTGCAAAGTCTCGTCAAGGCCATGTGTAGAG
>JAURLQ010000140.1 GCA_030831125.1 Gammaproteobacteria bacterium | reverse complement strand
TGGTGCAGGCGGGCTTGCAGATGTCACGATGCGACTGGCCGGAGAAGAACTGGGCAATATCCTCGGGCAACCTGTTGTGATTGAAAACCGCCCCGGCGCAGGGGGTGTGGCAGCCACCAGTACCATGCTCAATGCCGATGCCGACGGCCATACCCTGATTGTACTGACCAATGGCACCACTATCGCGATGAGCCAGTTTCCCGAGCAGCTGGAACCGGTGAATAGCGAACTGCAAGCTGTATCAGCGCTCGCATGGTTCGATCTGGTCCTGTTGACCAACCCCGCCAGCGGACTGGATACAATGCAGGCATTGCTCGACAAGTCGGAAACTGAAGCCCAGGGCCTGAAAATCGGGGTAATCAACCCCGGATCTTCCCAGCACCTGAGTGCCGAACTGTTCAAGGCAAATGCCGGCATCAATGCCAGTATCATCAGTTACCGCACCACTCCTGATGTGCTCAGTGCGTTGCTGCGTCAGGAAGTGGATGTGATGATAGATGCGTATACTGCGCTCAAGGGATCCATTGAAAGCGGGCAGGCATTACCGGTAGCGGTTACCGGAGACGTACGCAATCCGGCCATGCCCGATGTATCTACTGCAGTTGAAACCGGCATTGAAGGATATGTGGTTACCGGCTGGAATGCCCTGTATACCCATAAAGGTGTACCAGCAGAAATTGTCATGAAACTGCACGATGCAATAGAGCAGGTTGCTGCCATGCCACAAATAGACCAGCGCTTTCTGGATCTTGGCGTGGAAGCAAGAGCCAACAGTGCTGCAGAAATGAATGCGCGCTTCGAGGAAGACCGGGCACGGTGGCATGCTGTGATGCTGGAAACCGGCGTAATCGAACAGTAGCGGCTCGAATCAGGAACACGGAGTAGCAAGCCATGGCAGCCTTGCCTGAACTTCTGGTGGATGCGCACGCCCACATCTTTCATCGCCAGATGCCATTGATAGACAATCCCAGACACAATCCGCAGTATGATTTTCCGCTTGACCATTATCTGGCACAACTCGACAGCCATGGGGTGCAGTTTGGTGTGATTGCTGCTGCAAGCCCGTGGGGGGACTACAACGATTACACAGAAGAAGCCGTAGGAAAAACTTCTCGATTGAGAGGGACCGGCATCATGCATCCCGGCAAACACTATGATTTTGCCCATATGAGCCGCAACGGCATGAATGGTATACGCCTGCCTTTTATCGGACTCAAACAATTGCCTGATATTACCAGTGCGGACTACCAGAAGCTGTTCAGACAACTGGCAGACCACAACTGGCATGTGCATCTGCATGTGGAAGGCAAACACATACCCGAGCTGTTGCCGATACTGGAAAAGTCAGGCCCGCGCATTGTCATCGACCACCTTGGCAGGCCGGCTCCTCATGAACAGCCCGGATGTCCGGCATTCAAGTCTATTGTTGATTCGGTCAAGCGCGGCAAGTCCTGGATAAAGGCATCCTGCGCGTATCGCATAGGTGCGATTGCAGACGCACATTTCGACAGTTTTCTGGCTGAGCTTGGCCCCGAAAGAATGTTCTGGGCCAGCGACTGTCCCTTTGTCGGCCACGAAGCCGACGTACGCTACCAGCAAACTATAGACTGGCTTGATGCACGGCTGCCTGATGAGCATGCACGCAAACTCATCTTTGGCGAGAATGCCTACAGGTTCTATTTCACGTAGGGGCGTGCTTGCGCGCCCGACAATCAATCCGGATTCACAGAATCTGAATGAATCGTAGGGGCGCGCATGCGCGCCCATCTGTCCGCTGTGTTCATGATGTCTGTTTACAGTCCCTTTTCAATATCAAGCAACTGCTGTTTCAGCAGCAAACCACCCGCATATCCGGTCAAAGAACCGTTCGTCCCAATCACGCGATGACAGGGAATCATCAACGACACAGGATTACGGCCAATCGCTGTGCCAACTGCCCTCGCTGCTGAAGGACGTCCAAGACTGGCAGCAAATTCTCCATAACTCATCGTTTCACCCGGGCTGATTCCAAGCAGTTGTTTCCAGACCTGCTGCTGGAAGGGCGTGCCCTGAAGATCGTACTGCAGATCAAACTGTACTGGCTGTCCGGCAAAATAGGCATCAAGCTGTCTGGTGGCTTTGATGAATGGTTCAGTCTGTCTTATCCAGTCCTTGCCAATGATCAGCGGTCGTGCGCCATTCTGGAAGTCGGCCATGGTGATGCCCTTGCCTGAAGCGGCCATAGCAAGTGGGCCGAGTGGGCTGCTGTATATCGTGTAGTACATGGTGACCTCTATTTGATGGCTATTCAGAGAGTGTGCCAGAGATACAGCGTTGCGTATGCCCGCCAGGGTCGCCAGTTTTCTGCCATGGCATCCAGATTGCGGGCTGTTGGTCGTCAGGGAAGCACTGTCGGATTTTTGCTTCATGCTGCCGATTGTAATGGCATGTGAGGCATGGAATCAGCCGGATTCTGACATCAATCCTGATCCGGATACCTGCCGTGACTATTCGTAACGAAGGGCTTCAATGGGATCGAGATTGGCAGCCTTGGCTGCAGGCATGATGCCGAAGATCAGACCTACAGCCGCGCTGAAACCGAAGGCCAGGATGACAGCCCAGAAAGGTACAACCGCAGACGGAAAACCGGGTATTGCAGCGGAAGCTGCAGCACCAATGCCGTAACCGATCAACAGGCCGACAAAGCCCCCGAGCAGACACAGCAGCAGGGATTCGAACAGGAACTGCAGCAGTATCTGGTGGCGCTTGGCGCCTATGGCCTTGCATATACCGATTTCACGCGTTCGCTCGGTAACCGATACCAGCATGATGTTCATGATGCCTATACCGCCTACCAGCAGGGATATACCAACAATTCCACCCATGACCAGCGTAACGGAGCCAAGAATGGTATTGACAGTGTCGGCCAGCTGTTCAGAGGACTGCACCTGGAAGTCATTGTCTTCCGTGGTCAGCCCATGGGCATTGCGTAGCAGCGTGGTGATGCGTGCCCTGATTTCCTCAAGATCGCCAAGTTCGCTGACACTCATCTGGATGAAGATATCGGGTTGTATCTGGTTGCCAATGAGTGTGCGCATGGTGCTGAAGGGGAGCAGCAGAAAGTTGTCCTGGTCCTGGCCGAATATCTGGCCGCGGCTTTCCATCAAACCGATGATGCGTACCCATTCATCACCCACCTTGATGAATTCGCCAACGGGGTTTTCCGGCAGCGCCAGATTGTTGCGGGTACTTTCACCAATCACGGCTACCCGACGGCGGGTGACATTGTCGATGTCGGAAATGAAGCGTCCGTACTTTGCAAACAGGCGCCCCACATCCTGGTAGGAATAGGTGGTGCCTGCTATCTGCGCTGAAGTCAGTTGCGAGCCGTAATGGATCTGGTTCAGGCCTCCCTGTGAATAGAGAACCGGTGTGATGGACGCGATCCCTTCCACGCGTCGGGATATCAGATCCAGATCGTCCGTGCTGATACGAGCAATACGGCCCTGCAAACGTTCAGACAGCGGCGTATAGGACTGCACGGTCAAACTGTTGGAGCCAAGCCCTGAAAGCTGCTGGTTTACCGAGTAGCTGAAGCCCTGGATGATGGCCACCATTGCAATAACCGCAGCCACACCGATGATGATGCCGAGTGTGGTCAGGAAGCTGCGGAAACCATGCGCGCGAATGGAACGCAGTGCAGATACCAGACTTTCATAGATGTCGAACATCATGCGGCTTTCATCCTGTCTTCTGCCACGTGGCCATCCTCGAGCCTGATGATGCGATGGCAATGGTCTGCTATTTCAGGTTCATGCGTCACGATTATGATGGTCTGGTTCTGTGCATGCAGTTCATCGAACAGTTTCATGATCTCGATGGTGGTGCGGGAGTCGAGGTTACCGGTAGGTTCGTCGGCAAGCAGTATGGAAGGTTTTGTAACCAGTGCGCGGGCAATTGCAACACGCTGCCGCTGACCTCCGGAAAGCTGGTTGGGCAGATGGTCCATGCGATCGCCAAGCCCCACATGCCTGAGCGCCTGTTCTGCTGCTTTCTTGCGATCCTTTTGTTTCATGCCCCTGTAAATGAGCGGTTGCATGACATTGGCCAGCGCGCTGGCACGCGGCAGCAGATTGAAGCTCTGGAAGATGAAGCCGATTTCGCGATTGCGGATTTCTGCCAGTTCGTCCGGGTTCAGTTCGCTTACATCCTTGTCGTTGAGGATGTATTTGCCGGCAGTGGGTTTGTCCAGACATCCGAGAATGTTCAACATGGTGGATTTGCCCGAACCCGAAGATCCGGTAATCGCAACATACTCGTTCTTGCCTATGCCCAGGCTTACATTATCCAGCGCCAGCAGACTCTGCTGGCCCATCATGTATTCCTTGCTCAGCTTCTGTATTTCGAGCAGTGCCATGCCTATTCACCGTCTTCCAGAGCTTCACTTACGGCATCGCCATCTTCCAGTGTGCGCAGGATGCGGTCGGGACCGGTGATTATGCGGTCACCAACGCTCAGGCCATCCTCGATTTCCTGCCAGGTGTCGTCGGAAATTCCTGTGCGTACTAACTGTTTACGGGCTGTACCGTTGTCGTAAAGGAACACACTCGATTCCTTTACCGCACTGCTGCGGTCTTCTTCAACAAAGATGGCCTGGATGGGTACTGCCAACAGGGGAGTATCACGGCTGGTGAAAATCTCTGCGCGGGTTGACATGCCGGGGCGCAGCACCACATTGCCGATGTCGGTAAAGTCGATCTTCACCGTAAAGCTCAGCGACTGGCTGCCGGCGGGCTGTTTGGCAGATATGGCTATTTCCCTTACCACACCTTTCATCGGGTCATTCGGATAGGCAATCGCAACAATCTCGGCTTCCTGGCCCACTTCAATATTTGCAATGTCGGCTTCATCCACGTTCACTTCCGTATGAATGCTGTCGGGATTGGCAATGGTCATCAGACTGGAACCGGGCACATTGGTGGTGCTGGAGATGGCTGTTTCACCGACCTTGATATCCAGAGAAGTCACCAGCCCGGTCAGGGGAGAGTAGACACGCGTTCTGCGGAGGTTTTTTTCAGCTTCTTCCAGAATGGCGCGTGCCTGTGCCAGCGAGGCTTCGCGTGTCTGTATGTCCAGTTGTGCCAGCTCCAGTTCATTGCTTGCCATTTCGAAGGCATCATCACCGCCGTCGAGCAGACCACGCTCGTGCAGCATGCGCTTGCGTTCAAACTGGGTTTCCAGATTGGCCAGCCGTAGTCTCGAAGATTCAATTGCAATTTCCTGCATGCGGGTGGAAGCCTGTTGCTGCTGTACCATCGCGCGTGGGGCTTCATCATCTATCTGCAGCAGCAGTTGTCCTTCTTCCACTTCATCGCCTTCCTCAACGTACAGGGCGCTGACCTTGCCGATGACTTCTGTACTCAACATCACTTCCTCATCATGACTGAGCTTGCCGGAAGCAAGAATGGAAGCACGTACTGGCCGCAGCTCCACAGCTTCTATATTCACTGCAAGGTCCGCATTGCCAGAGCGACTCTGCACAAGTGGTATGGCAATGACAACGGCAAGTATGACAACAATGATGAACGTTTTTTTCATGAGACTTTCCTGATGTTCTGGAAGCGTTCCTGCTTTTTCATGTGAGGCTGATTGCGGCCCAGATGCCGTATATCAATAAATAGGGAGCAAGTGTGATGAGCGCAGACTTTAACATGCTTGCGCCAGTCCAGTGCTGATAAGCCATTACAACAAGAGCGAGTGACCAGAACTGTGGCAAACTGAGACTTTGCAGCATTCTGTTGTTGCTGTTGAGTCCCAACAGGGCATCCAGACTCAGTGGCTGTAATGAAGCGAGGGATATAAGCCCATTGCTGGCAGTAAGTATACTTACCCAGGCAGCTATGGCGACAAACAGCGTGGGAATGGATGTCCACGCCAGCAGTGAAAACCAGGCCTTGAAGCTGAATTCCCCATGTCCGAATTTCGACATGAAATTCAGATAGACGGCATTGATTGCCATGATGACCGTAAGCACCAGGAATGAACCCACAGTGCTGCTGACAGCAAAGACGGTCGGACTGACAGCACCCATGTTCTGACGGATCTGGTTTTCACCCGCAGCAGGGTTGCTGGCCAGTGCCTGATCAACCAGTTGATCTACAAGATAGGCAGGGTCCACCAAAAGGAAGAATCCAGCCTGGATGGAGGCTACGGATAGCGTTATCAGCAGCCACGGAAACAGGATAGAGGGTTTTTCCCTGAGTCTTGTGAATGCTGCACCGGGTGCGGCCAGAATATCTATCAGGTTCTGTATCATTGTTGTTTCCCCTTCTTCTACTCTAACAAGAGCATGGATCGTGCCATGTCGATTCTGATTTTCAACTTGCTGATAATGTTCGAAAAAATATATGTACATTGCTGGTCTCAAAATACACTTTGTATGATTTCCCCAACAATGGGTGAAATCTGCCGAAATCCTGTTAATGATTTCACTTGCTGTTCCCTCGGAGAGTAATCACGTCGCTATCCCCAGTTGACCGGCTGTTGCTGACGTTGGGCAGGGCGCAGTACCAGCCAATCCACTTTAATGAATCCTGCAATCGCGTAATGTCGGTAGCAAAGCGTCAATGCCAGCATCAGGAAGTTCAGGATGATGACGGGTGTTGCCGTTGCCTTGAATATGCTGAATATCAATACAAGAGCAAGCACTGTTGTAGAAAGCAACATCGCAGTCATTACTGCGATGTTGCTCCAGTGGTTGATACGCGAATTCAAATGCAGATAGGCGTTGTGTAGTGACCCGGCAATCACAACAAACTGGAATGTGAGCAGCAGCATGATGCCTTTGTCTGTGAACAGACCGACAAGCAACGCGGAAAAACCGGTCAGGCACCAGGTCAGTAGCAGATTTTTGGACACTTCCCGTTCCAGTAATTGCCAAAGGCCGTGTCTGTCCAGTCCGCTTCTGAGCCACAGCAGCCTGGATCTTGCGGCGATTTCTCCGTAGGTCCAGGAAAGTGCGCTGGCCATGACTAAACTGAATACCAGAAAGATATTGGGACCGTTGAAGGGAGGCGAACGGTCCTGGGTGATATTGACCAGCGTGATCATGACTGCCGCCATCAACGGCGATCCCAGCACCGGAAAAGCCAGGTTCATCAGACGGTTTGACACAGACGCAATATAGGAAAGCAGCAGGCTGGTATGCGGAGAAGCCTTGCCGCCCAGATTGATGGATCTCAATGCTGCACTGTGAAACTGGTAGTCGTGCGTGCTGGTACGTTGCAGGGGGTTCAAGCGGGCCGGACGGAAATCGCGTCTGCGTGACAATTGCAGCAGCGCCAGCAACCAGCCGAGCATGACGGCTGCAAAAAGCATCAGAAGGTGATCATGCTGTCTCATGAGCATCGCAAAATAATTTTGCCCGGTATTGATGAGGACAATCACGGCAAAGGGCACAGTAGTTGACAGCACAAGACCATAGCGGGAGATCAGGCAGTACTGGATAAGCCAAAGGTACAGACTGGCAACGATCATCACCCTGAAACCCATCCAGAGTGATCCACCGGGAATGCCGTAAAACCACATGATCAGCACGGGCGTGAAGGATGTTGCCAATGTGTAAAGCAACAGTGCGAGGCCGAACGCAACACCGAAACCCGGCACCAGAATGAGCCGCCTGTTACTGATGAAGGTACGGGTCAGGAATACGAATATGATGCAGGGTACTGCCAGCATCAGCGTATAGGCCATCATGACCAGGCCAAAGGAAAGGACTTTGCCTGCGATCAAGGCGATCAAGCCCAGAACGAGAAACCCGAACCCGATGCCCGCCATCCAGAGCTGGGCCGGCTGGAAGTAGAAGGCATGAGCAAGCACATGGAGCGTATTGCGCAGCACTTTCATGCGTGCAGCTCCAGGAACAGCTCTTCCAGTGCCAGATGTTCTGTCTGTACCTCATCACCATATTCCTGTTGCAGTGCCTCACTCATCTGAGGTTGCCAGTTCCGGTACAGCTCAATGGTTTCCATGCTGTCACTGCGTGAGGTCAGCAGGTGTCTGCCTTCGATATCTGCTGGCAGATCAGCCTTGTTGCTGAAGCGTATTCGCACGAACTGTTCCTTCAACTGGTCCATGTCGGCATTAACCGTAATGTCTCCGTCCTGCATGATCCACACGCGTGAGGCAACACGTTCAAGATCGCTGACGATGTGCGTGGAAAACATGATGGTTCTGGTGTGGTTGCTGGCTATATCCACCAGCTCTTTCAGAAAGCGTCTTCTTGCCAGCGGATCCAGGCTCGCCACAGGTTCATCCAGAATGATCAGGTCCGGTTTGTGGCCCAGCGCGGAAATGATGGAAAGCTTCTGCCGCTGACCAACAGACATTTTGTTGGTACGGGTATTCAGTGGCACATCCCACTCGGCAGCCAGTCTGTCGACAAGGGCCTGATCCCAGTTTTCGTAGAACTCTGCGATCATGTTCAGCCAGGCACTTCCCTTGATGCCATCCAACAGCTCGTCACGTTGTGGCACAAAGCCGATTCTTGCCCTGGTTGCCTTGTCCATGATTATGCCGTCCTGGCCCAGTATCGTTGAAGAACCGTTATCTGGCAGACAGAAACCCAGCGCAGTTTCCAGAAGGGTAGTCTTGCCGGCTCCATTGAGCCCCAGCAGACCAATCACTTCGCCACACTCTACACTTGCATTCACGCCCTTGAGAACCGTAATCCCGTCAAACGCTTTGGTGAGTTGTTTTATTTGCAGTGCGGTCTCAGGCATCTTGTTTCTCCATGTGCTCCCGTACTGCTTTCAGTACGTCATCGGAGCCGAGTTCCAGTTGTCTGGCTGCCATAGCCAGGTTTTCAATAGCAGGTTGCAGACGCTCAAGTCTGTCGGGCTTGCTTTCCTGAAGGGGGAGGTTGCCGGCCACGGTCATGGCCTTGCCGCGCTGGCGCTCCAGCAGGCCTTCAGCCTCCAGCATGCTGTAGGCCTTTGATATGGTCATCGGGTTTACTGCATGCGTCATTGCGAGTTCGCGCACAGAAGGCAGTGCATCACCCGGTTTGAGCTGGCTGCTGGAGACCATGCGCCGTACCTGCTCCATGAGCTGGCGGTATATCGGGACGCCGGTATTGGGGTTAAGGTTGAACATCAACAATTTCCTAGTGTATTAGTAAAATAATACACATATACACAAGTTGACAACCCTGATTTGAAAAAAAGTTACAACAAGCAGTGAACAGTAATATTTACGCTTGTACCCTCGGGTAAACTGTTCCGATGCAAGTCAGGGAGAAACAAAATGTACAAACTGGGTTTCTACGTGCCTCAAAGTCACCTTGAAAGCGTCAAGCAGGCACTGTTTGATGCCGGTGCCGGTCGTATCGGGGATTATGAGCATTGCTGCTGGCAGGTGTTGGGAGAAGGGCAGTTTCGCCCAATGGCAGGCAGTCAGCCTTTTGTGGGCAAACAGGGCGAAACAGAAAAAGTCGTCGAATACCGGGTAGAGCTGGTTTGCTCAACGGCACATGCCAGAGCAGTTGTTGCCGCACTGAAGCTGAGCCATCCCTATGAGGAACCAGCCTGGGATCTGGTCAAACTTGAAACTCTTAAGGATTGAGCTGAGGCTTCGCAAAGCAGTCAATCCGGATCATTGTGTGGTCAGGCATGGCATACAGCGCGGAACTTATTTATATTCAACCGATGAACTGACAAGTCCAAGGGGAATCAGTGAGCGTGTCCCGCAAATTTATAAAGCTGATTGCATTTTGTTTTCTGGCTGACATTTCCATGTCGGGTGCGCAGCCTGTGCTCCAGAATGATGACAACAATCGCAGGGGACTTATGGATCCCGAAGCAGAATTCCATATGGCCCGCATGGTTTACGCAGATGGCGGAGTAAGGGGACGTGGGCGTGGAGGCTTCCGGCGTGGCTGGTGGGCCATTGATTATCCCCAGGCTGAAATTCATTTTCACGGTGGTGTGGACAGACTCACCAATGTGGAAATGGCTGATGACAGTCACCATATAGATTTGCTGGATGATGCACTGTTCGATCATCCATGGCTTTTTGCCCAGCAGATAGGGCAGGGGCAGTGGAGTCCGACAGAAGAAGAGGCTGCACGTCTGCGTGAATACCTGCTGAAAGGCGGCTTCCTGGTTCTGGATGATTTTCACAATGATTATCAGTGGGGCATCATGATCAATGCGATGAGCAAAGTGTTGCCCAACCATGCCGTTGTCGAGATCAGTCCTGACAGGGACGAAGTATTCCACGTGCTTTATGACCTTGATTCGCTGACACAGATACCGGGTGAAAGGCATCTGTACCGCTCAGGCGACGGGAGCATCAGGGCGCAGCTTGAAGGTCCCCAGCGCTGGGCCGGCATCTATGATGATGATGGTCGCATGATGGTGGCCATCAACTTCAACATGGATATGGGGGATGCCTGGGAACATGCAGATGACGCGCATTATCCCGAGCCAATGACAGCATTGGCTTACAGATTCGGTATCAATTACCTCATCTATGCAATGACCCACTGATCTTCAGCGATAATCCGGAAGCATCGCTGGGGCGCATGCCTGTGCGCCCATCCATCAGGATCATTCTGTTATCGGAATTTCCATCAACCCGGTGGGGTCACCAATACGCCCTTTGGGAATGGCGTTGAAGGCAATGGAGTAACGAGCTTCATTACTTGAAGAGGTTATCACGCAGTGCTTGAGGCTGGCAGGAAAAATGATGATCCGACCGATTTTGGGATTGATGGTAAAGGATTCCATGTCCCGGAAATTTTCTTCCTTGCGCCTGGATGGCAGGAAGCCGCCAAAGATATCAGCGTAACCATCATTGAGGATGTTGAAAGGACAGCCATCTGAGAGATAGAAAGCCCCGCTGATATAGGAATTGCTGTGTTTGTGGTAGCGAATACCATCACCCTGATGCACGATATTGCCCCAGGAATTGCAGATATGCAGTCCTTCAAGAATATGGTTATGAGCAGCAGCAAACTCACTGCAAAGCCCCAGAATCTCTGCTTTGACATCCCTGAACAGCTCCCTGTTGAGTAACTGCTGTTCGGTTGTGAAACCGCCATCCCCCTTGATCTGGTATGTACAGGTCTTGTCCAGCAGTTCACGTGCCTGGCTGATCACCGTGGGTGTGAGTGACTTGAGCTGGGCAACAGCAATGGTTTTCGGAAAGATGTCTACCAGATCCACGCCAGATTCCCCTCGCTTGTACACTGTGCTTCAAAGCAGAGACTTTAGCTGTAATTTCAGTGACCTGGCAAGGAAAGTTCAACAAATTCGACTTGTGTTGTGTCTTTCTGTCCTTTAATCTAAGTATGTTCCGTGGGGGAATCGCCATATGTAGCGATGGAGCAATTCAGAGTGCTTATAACGAAACAGATAGCAACTTTTTTCAGCCTGCTTGTCCTTTTCCTTTTCTCTGCCGCTGTTCATGCAGATAAAAGCGATTTTCCTGTCCCTGAGGTTATACGTCCGGCCATCGGTTTCTGGGTAAAAGTCTATACAGAAGCTGATACCAGCAGTGGCTTTCTGCACGACAACCAGAACCTTGCAATCATCTATACCAAACTGCAGCGCGACAGCGATCTGATTGATCGCACCCGCAAGGAAATTGCAGCCAATCTGCAAGTGCTGGCATCGGGCAAAAGAACAGGTCTGACTGCAGCCCAGCAGAATCTCCTTGCCCAGTGGGGTGACAATACTAGCAATGAAACCTTTGATCTGGCTTCCAGGTCAATCAGGTGGCAGCTCGGACAATCAGATCGTTTCCAGGACGGGCTCCGACGCTCTGGTGCCTATCGCAATCACATTGAATCAGTAACCCGGGAGAAGGGTGTACCGGTTGAACTGGCAGCATTGCCTCATGTTGAATCTTCCTTTCATCCTGGTGCCTATTCAAGTGCTGCAGCCTCAGGCATGTGGCAGTTTGTCAGGGAAACCGCCCAAAGATTCATGCGGGTTGATAACGTAGTGGATGAAAGACTAGACCCTTACAGGGCTACCTACGGGGCCATGGAACTGCTCAAATACAATTATGAGGCACTCGGCTCCTGGCCATTGGCGCTCACTGCCTACAACCATGGTACCAATGGCATGGCCCGGGCAGTGAGGGATACCGGTTCCAGGGATATCGGCGACATCATCAGCAAGTACAAAGGACCCAGATTCGGATTTGCATCCCGCAATTTCTACCCCCAGTTCCTCGCGGCGCTTGAAGTGGAAAGCAATGCCGACCGTTATTTTGGTTCTGTGCGCAAGGATGCCTCTCCTGAGTACAAACAATATGCCATGACAGGCTTTGTTGAGGCATCTGTAATGGCAAAATCCCTGGGCGTTCCCCTGGATGTACTCAAGCGGGACAATCCTGCACTGCTGCCGGCAATCTGGTCAGGTAACAAGCGTATCCCCAAAGGCTATACACTCAAGATAGACCGCCGCGATTTCAATGGCGATCTTGTTGCCAGTATTGGTGGTATACCGGCTGCTGATTTCTACAACGCCCAGATTCCTGATGTCAGCTATACCGTAAGAAGCGGTGACTCTCTTTCAGTAATTGCTGATCGCTATAACACTTCAGTTGGCGAGTTGATGGCAATCAACCAGCTCAGGGACCGAAATCGTATTCGCGTCGGCCAGAAACTTGTTCTGCCCCAGGCTAATGGCGCAGTACCTACCGTTGTAGTTGCCAGTAATGAGCCAAGTGCAGTGCCTGCAACCGGCAAGTATGTGGTAAGTCGTGGCGACACTGTTTATGTGATTGCCCAGCGCTACGGGATGGATGCCGCGAGTCTTATGGCACTGAACAAGCTCGATGAAAGCGCAGTTATTTTCCCCGGCCAGGAACTTTTGCTGTCAGCTGGCCTGGCTGCGCCACAGCCACAGCCCGCTGTGCTGGCACGTCTTGAAGCACCCGATCTTGAAGATGAAATCAACATTGCCCTTGATGAGGCAGAGCTGGGGACTTTACCCGCGCCGGTTCCGGCCGATGCCCCCGCACTTGCCGCCAATGAACAGGAAACTGCAGAGGAGCAGCAAGCCCGTCAGTCGCTGGTGCTGGCAGCTGACCCTGCAGACTACGGGGTAGATCCTGATGGCAGCATAGAAATTCTTGCCGAAGAAACGCTGGGGCACTATGCCGACTGGCTGGGTATACTTTCTGCAGATATTCGTCGCATGAACAATATGAGAATCAACAGTCCAGTGGTACTTGGCAACCGGATAAAACTTGATTTCAGCAAAGTGAACCAGAATGAGTTTGAACTCAAGCGCCGTCAGTATCACACTGATCTCCAAGAGCGCTATTTTGCCAGCTGGCGCATTCTTGAAACTGAAAGTTACAGCATCAAGCGCCGTGACATTCTCGGTAATCTTACCCGCCAGCGGTCCATACCCATGTGGCTGTTT
Source organism: Gammaproteobacteria bacterium (assembly GCA_030831125.1). Lineage (GTDB taxonomy): Bacteria > Pseudomonadota > Gammaproteobacteria > Pseudomonadales > Pseudohongiellaceae > CAILUG01. The sequence continues at coordinate 18,166 of JAURLQ010000140.1, read as the reverse complement.
CTCCAGTACAACCCCCAGGTGCTGGATACTTCCATGCTCAGAATAGGGCAGGAAGTGGTCTTCCCGGTAGTGGAACGCGCCAACTGACTTGATCCTGTATCACTTTCTGTCGGTCTTTAACCTGTTGATCGAAAGCAGGCAGCCAGATTTCCCAGGCAGTTTCCGGTGACCTGAAAATGAGCCATCAACATTCCGGTGTTTTACCCCAGCGCCTTCCCTGGCGCAGGGAAATTGCCGGTCTGAGGGCGCTTGCTGTAATCCCTGTCATGCTGTTCCATGCTGAAAGCAAGTGGCTACCCTCAGGCTATGTTGGTGTGGATATTTTTTTTGTAATCAGTGGTTATCTGCTTGCTGCAGTCGTTGGCAGGGAAATGGCCTCAGGTACATTTTCTGTACTGTCATTTTTTGAAAGAAGAGCTCGCAGAATTCTGCCCGCGCTGTTGCTGGTCATGCTGTGCTGCATCCCATTTGCATGGCTATGGATGATGCCGGATGAGTTGCAGAATTTCGGCCAGAGTCTGGTTGCCACAAGTCTGTTTGCCAATAACTTACTGCTCTGGCTGACATCCGGCTATTTCAATCTGGTAGATGACTTCAAACCACTGATGCATACCTGGAGTCTGGCAGTGGAGGAGCAATTTTACCTGCTGTTTCCCTTTCTGATGCTTGCACTGTACCGGCTTGATGTGCGAAAACAGCTGATACTGCTGGTAACAGTGATTGTTTGTGGATTTTTGTTACTCAACCATATTAGCACCAGTGATTGGCAGGCAGGTTTCCTTTTGTTGCCTTTTCGGGCCTGTGAGCTCCTGACAGGTGTTGCGCTCGCAGCCTGGTCAGGAGGGCAGGTGGCGGTGTGCAGCAGGCAGGATGCCAATATGGGTTCACTTGCCGGTTTGCTGCTGGTGCTGTGTGCCTTGTTTCTGGTTCCGTCTTACACACTGGCTGTTCCTTTGTTGGCAGTATCAGGAACCCTGCTCTTGCTGTATTTTGGCAGTCCTGCCACATATACAGGCAGATTGCTTGCGGGAAAATTACCGGTATCTACAGGTTTGATGAGCTACAGCCTGTATCTATGGCATCAGCCGCTTCTGGCTTTCCTTCGTTTGCCAAGCCTTGAACCACCTTCCGCGCTGTTGCTTGCAGGCGTGCTGTGCGTCAGTTTCATAACTGCCTTTGCAAGCTGGCGCCTGGTTGAGTTGCCCTGGCAAGACAGGAAAAGAATCTCTGCAACCACGCTGCTTTACACGCTTGGCATCATGACGACTTTTATTATTCTGGTCGGCATGGTTTTTCATTTGCAGGGAGGTTTTCCGCAAAGATTCCGGAGTATTGATACCTTTGATCCTGCAGAATTGTCTGCCTACACGCAGGAACCCATGGCAATGGTACGCGAAGATTTCCTCAATACCGGGGCTCCAAGGGTACTGGTTGTGGGTAACAGCTTTGCGCGCGACTTCATCAACATGGGAAGGGAAAATGGTATCTGGAAAACAGTGGATCTTGTCTATCGCACTGAAGTACCTGCCTGTCTTGATGAAGCCGGTGAACTGGATGCGCTCTACTCAAACACCGATATCCTGATATTCGGTTCTGGTGTGGATGAGCCCACATGCTGGCAGGATGACCATGCCCGGTTATCAGCAGCAGGCATCAGCCGGATACTTGTGATAGGCACCAAGAATTTCGGGTGGAATCTCAATGGGGTCATGCAACTGCCGAGTCCGGCACGATATCCTTACAGGGCGAAAGTACTGGATGAGGTATGGCAGTCCAATCTTGCAATGGCACAAGTTGTGGGTACTGCAAACTACATTGACCTGCTCGGCCAGTTGGCTGATGCTGAACAGCGAGTACCCGTATTTACGCCGGATAACGAACTTATTTCCTGGGACAATCGTCATCTGACTCCGGCAGGGGCACGTTACCTGGGTGCAATCATGTTCGGTCGGGCGCAGTTACAGGCTTTGACTCAATTGCCATTGCAGTAATCGACTGCCATTTGAGCCTGATCAGTAAAATACACAGTGCAATATTGCACGCTGGCAAATACAGATCAGGGAATATGAAAACAGGAACACTCAATTGACAGATCATCCAATAGTGCTCAGAACACACAAACTGTGCAAAAGCTACCAGATGGGCGAGCTTACAGTAAAAGCCCTGCAGGACGTGGATTTCACCCTCTTTGAGGGAGAACTTACAGTACTGTTGGGTGCTTCCGGCAGTGGTAAATCCACGCTGTTGAACATCATTGGCGGTCTCGATGTGCCCAGCAGCGGTGAAGTGTGGTATCGCGACCAGGCGCTTTCCGGGCTGGATAATCATGGCCTCACGGAATACCGCAGACATCATGTCGGTTTTGTATTCCAGTTCTACAATCTCATTCCGAGTTTGACAGCGCGCGAAAATGTTGCGTTGGTAACCGACATTGATGACGATGCCATGAATCCTGAAGACGCACTGGCGATGGTAGAACTCAGTGACCGTCTTGATCATTTTCCGGCCCAGCTTTCCGGTGGTGAACAGCAGCGTGTGGCCATAGCACGGGCGATAGCCAGAAAACCGCAGATTCTGCTTTGCGATGAACCCACCGGTGCCCTGGATCTGGAAACAGGCAGAAAAGTGCTGCAGGTGATCACTGAAGTGAATCGGGAGTTTGGCACTACGACTGCAATCATCACGCATAATGCGGCAATCGGCAGTCTGGGCGATGTGGTGGTGCAGATGAGCAGTGGCCGTATCGTGAAATCACAGCGGAATCCGCAACGCGCCAGTCTTGAGTCCATCCGGTGGTGATCCCATGCGCGCACTGACCATCAAGTTCCTCAGGGAAAGCTGGCAGATTCGCATGCAGCTATGCAGCATCGCGCTTGTTGTGGCAGCGGGCATCATGTCGGTGATCACGATGCGTGGTGCCTACGAATCACTGTATTTTGCCCAGCAGAATCATTACATCAAAAGCCGCTTTGCAGATTTGTGGGCGCCGTTGGTCAGGGCGCCGGAGTCATTGCGCTACAGACTGGAGCAGATATCCGGCATTGAAACCCTCGATACCCGTGTGAAGTTCCAGGCAACACTGGATCTGGGTGATTCAGGTGTGCCTGCACAGGGTATGTTTGTTTCTTTACCGGAATCAGGCAGACCCGCGCTCAATGATATTGGCATCTCCAACGGCCGTTATATTGAACCAGGCAAGCATGATGAAGTCATTCTGAGCGAGAAGTTTGCACTGGCCAGGCAGTTGCGGCCGGGCGACAGGTTTCCAGCAGTACTCAATGGCCGTTCGCGCGAACTTGAAGTAGTGGGTATTGCCAGTTCGCCTGAGTTTTCCTATACGGTACCGCCCGGGTACCTGTTTCCCGATGATGCCCGTTTCGGTGTGTTCTGGATGGGAAGGGAAGCACTGGGTGCAGCCAACAACATGGATGGCGCGTTCAATGAAGTGATGGCCACACTGGTACCGAATGCAAATCCCGACGCCGTTATGCAGCAGATGGATGATCTGTTGGCAGACTACGGCGGGTATGGCAGTTATCTGCGAAAAGACCAGTTGAGTCATCTCATTCTGGATAACGAACTGGCAGAAATAAGAGTTATGACCACTTTTCTGCCGACTGTATTCATGGGCGTTGCAGTTTTCCTGCTGTATCTGGTGTTGGGCAGGCTGATCAGGACCCAGCGGGGTGAAATTGCAGTGCTCAAGGCCTTCGGCTATACCGACACGGAGATGGGCCTGCATTTTCTGGGTTTTGCACTACTCGCGGTAATGGCAGGTGGTGTGCTGGGTACGATTGGCGGCATACAGCTTGGGAAGGGACTGATGGGCGAATATGCTCGCTACTTTGATATCCCGGATCTTGAGTATCGATTGTCACGGCGTCTGTTGCTTCTGTCTGTTGCTGTGTGTCTTGCCGGTGCAGTGGCAGGGGCCATGGCAGCAGTACGACGGGCGATCAATCTGCCACCTGCAGAAGCCATGCGACCTGAAGCACCGCCACGTTTTCGCCCCGGCCCTCTGGAACGCAGTGGCTTTGGCGCCTTGCTGACCTCTTCAGGACGGATGATCCTGCGCAATATGGAACGCAAGCCATTCCAGATTGTGCTTTCTTCATTGGGGGTTTCACTTTCGCTGGCCATACTGGTGGTTGGCATGTCGTTGGTGGACAGTATCAACTGGTTGATGGACCTGCAGTTCCGGGTAATCCAGCGTGAGGATTTGATGGTTACCTTCAAGGAGGATGTCAATGCGGATGCCCGTTACAGTGTTGAACATCTGCCCGGTGTGGTGGCTGTTGAAGTATTCAGGGCTGCGCCGGTTCGTTTGCATGCCGGACATCGCGAAGATGAGGTGTCGGTAACTGCCATGGACCATGACACGCATTTGCGTCGTTTGGTCAATGACAAGGGAATTTCCATACCCATGCCGGCTTCGGGGATAGTGTTGAGTGAGCGTCTGGCAGAGAGATTGCAGGTGGCCAATGGTGATCTGGTCAATCTGGAATGGCTGGGAGGGCGCAGGCGCTATACCGAGGCGAGGGTGAGCGGTATTGTGAAGGATTTCATGGGTGTGTCTGCCTGGATGAATCGTAGTGAAATGCAGTTGCTTACAGGTGATCCGGATGTGATTTCCGGGGCGTGGCTTTCTGTGAGTGACATGAATAACCCGGCGCTTTATGAAGCCTTGCAGGAGATGCCGTTAGTGGCTGGCGTGATGTCGCCCGATTTCATGCTGGAAACTTTTGATCAGGAGATGGCGCGAAGTATGCTGGTGTCGTCTGCATTCCTGCTGGGCTTTGCATCAATCATTGCGATTGGCATCATCTACAACAATGCACGTATTTCGCTGTCTGAACGGGGCAGGGAACTGGCCAGTCTGCGGGTGATGGGTTTTCATCGGCGCGAGGTAGCAAGGCTGCTGTTGGGCGAGCAGGCAGTTGTTACGCTGCTTGCCATTCCTGTGGGGACTGGTATCGGTTATTTTCTGGCGTGGCTGATTGCGCAGAACATGGGGAATGATACGTTTCGTATTCCGTTTGTGGTCTCTGTCCAGACATGTATAACCGCCATTGTCATTATTGTGCTGGCGTCATTTTTGAGTGGGCTCGCAGTGAGAAGAAGGCTGGACCGGATTGATTTGATCGAAGTGCTCAAAACCCGTGAGTAAGAAGGTAATGAGCATGTGTTTTCTTTGACAGGTGAATTGCCGCAGATGATTCATCGACACGCCATGGATGGGTTTACGGCGTGTCGAAGCAACAATCATTACAACTTGCCGTTAACAAAAATATAGTAAAACAAGGTTGATTCAAGAGTGAAAAAATGAAAATCCTGACAGGAAAAATGCTGACACCAGTCATCATCACAGCACTGGTGATACTGGTTGTGTATCTGATGAGTCTGGAAGATCCGATACCCGTGGAAGTGGCGGTGATCGAGCGTGGCTACTTCCATGTGACCGTTGATGAACAGGGTCGCACCCGTGCCCGTAATCCCTACATTATTGCTGCACCCATCAACGGACGCCTGCTGCGCACCCCGCTGGATGAAGGTGATGAGGTTGCCCAGGGAGATATCATGGCCGAAATTGCGCTTTCGCAGGACGACCCGCGTACCACTGCGGTGCTGGAAGCCAATCTCATGGCAGCAGAAGCCAGACTCGCTGCCGTGCAGGCCGAGCTTGTTTCCGCAGAAGGAGAGCTGGCGCGCGCAAGACGGGAAGAAGAACGCAGGGGAGAACTCTACAAGCAGAATCTGGTCAGTGCGGAGGAACGGGATTACTACGTGCAGTTTACCGATACAGCCGAGGCACGTGCCAATAGCATCCGTGCAGCTGTGGCAGCAGCCTCCGCAGAAGCTGAAAGTGCCCGCTCCAGATTGCTCGGATCTGACAGTAATGATGTGGTGCAAACCGTCCGGGCGCCCTCGAACGGCACCATCTATCGCGTGTTCGAGGAAAGTGAACGTGTGGTACAGGCAGGCACACCACTGTTCCAGCTGAGTAATGACGATTCGCTTGAAATTGTGGCCGACCTGCTCACCCAGGATGCCGTCAAAGTGACTGCAGGAAACCGGGTCATGATCAGTGGCTGGGGCGGTGATGAAGTGCTTTCCGGAGTGGTCACCAGAATAGAGCCGGAAGCCTTTACCAAGGTTTCAGCGCTAGGTGTGGAAGAACAGCGTGTCAATGTCATCATCAGTGTGGATGAAATGCCGGCGGGGCTTGGTGCGGAATACCGCGTGGAAACGTCAATCATCGTCTGGGAAGGCGACAACGAGCTTACTGTGCCAGGCAGTGCCCTGTTCCAGCGGCAGTCAGGCTGGCATGTGTTTGTGGTGCAGGATGGCGTGGTGTCTCTCAGGCAAGTTGAAACCGGACTGCGTGGTCGTACAGACACCCAGATACTGGCAGGTCTGGAAGCAGGTGAAACGGTTGTGCTGTTTCCTTCTGATCTTGTTGAGGCAGGAGTTTCTGTCTCATTCTAGGCAGCCACTTCCTTCCACCGGAACAGCCTGATTGCCAGCACCAGCGCAACTGCTGCCCACACTGCCAGCCCGGCCAGGCTTGGCAGTATCCCGAGTAGTGACTCCCCGTTAACGATAATGTCCCGCAGTCCTGTAGCCGCAAAACTCAGCGGCAGCAGTTTTGCTACTGGCTGGATCAGGGTTGGCAGGATGTCGATGGGATAGAAAATGCCGGACAGGAACATCTGCGGGAAGGTGACCAGGTTGCCCAGTGCCATGATGGATTGCTGGGTTTTTGCGAGACTGCCCATCGAAAATCCGATACTCAGAAACACCGCAGTAGACAGGATGATCACCACATACAGCGACAGGATATTCCCGGCAATTTCCACCTTAAGCAGAAACACCGCGATCAGCAGCAGCAAACTGAGCTGAACGAGGCAGAACAGGGAGCGGGCCATGACCAGGCCGCCGATAAAGTTCTTTGGTTGCACAGGCGTTACGAACAGGCGCTTGAGTATGCCCTTGCGGCGGTATTCCACGATATTGTACCCGCTGCCAGCAATCGCGATTTGCATGATGGTAAAGGCAAGCAGACCGGGAACCAGAAAACTGAGGTAGTTTTGGGCTCGCGCCTTTACATCTTCCACCTGGATGGAAAACAGCGGTTCAATATTGCGCAGCCGACGTTCCACTTCCACAAGCGTCTGTTCAAGCACCGGCATGATCAGGCCCAGCTCCCTTACCTGCGCGGCATCCACCAGCACGGTCATGTTGGTGGGCGTGCCGTTGTCCTGGAAGTTGTCGGGAATCACGAGCAGCAGTTTGAGATCGCCGCTGACGACCTGTTCCCGCAAGTCGTTTTTGCTGCCGGTGACCACATCGAATTCAGATCGATCGGTTATCGATTCGATGAAGTCTGCCGATAGGGAGTTGATTGCATTGTCGGCAATGCCGATTTCAATCGGATCATCATCCGCGCTGCCTACCAGTCCGAATACGCTCATGAAGATCACCGGGAAGAACAGCGAAAAGAATATCGCCTGTCGGTCGCGGGAAAGTATGCGCATGAAGGTGCGCATCATGGTCAGTGTCAGGTTCATGCTTATTCCCTCAATGCGGAGCCGGTAAGGTGCAGAAAGACATCCTCGAGATTGCCGTGGCGGGGGACTGCGGGAGGCTCAGGTGCATATTCAAGAATCAGTTCCTGCGGCGTGCCTTCGGCGATGATGCGCCCATGGTCCATGATGGCCAGACGGTTGCAGAGATATTCTGCTTCTTCCATGTTATGGGTGGTCAGCACGATGGTCATGCCACCGGTGTTCAGTTCCCTGACCAGATCCCAGAGGTTACGTTTGGCCTGGGGGTCGAGCCCGGTGGTGGGTTCGTCCAGAAAGAGGATCTGTGGATCGTTGACCAGTGCGCAGGCAATGGAAAATCGCTGTTTCTGTCCACCTGAGAGATTGGCCGGTTTGGCATTGGCTTTTTCTACCAGATTGACACGGCCCAGCAAGGTTTCGGGAGGGGTATTCCTGCCATAAAGCGCCGTGAACAAGGCCAGCAGCTCACGCAGGTTTAGGTGGTCGAAGTATTCATTTGCCTGCAACTGCACACCTATGCGTTGTTTGACTTTGTATGGCTCCTTGCTGACATCCAGTCCGGTAATCAGGGCCTGACCGGAGTCTATATCGGTCAATCCTTCCAGCATTTCGAGGGTAGTCGTTTTACCTGCGCCATTGGGACCGAGCAGGCCGAATATCTCTCCAGCTTCAATGGTCAGCGATACTTCGTTCACTGCGGCAAAGAAAGCACCTGGTGCATCAGGTTTGGGGTAGCGTTTAACAAGCCCGGAGGCCGACAGTATTGCCATTTTTTAACCTGTAATTGGGGTTTGATTAATCAGATGCTTATAGAGCCACTATACGATTGCGCCGACTATACCTTGTAACACTGCTCAAACAAGGGGACACCATGGCAAAACACCACTGGCGGGCAATCTGGATATCCGATGTGCATCTGGGAACACGGGGATGCAAGGCTTCACACCTGTACTCCTTTCTGAAAGCCAATCGTGCCGACAATCTCTATCTGGTGGGTGACATCATTGATGGCTGGCGTCTGGCAACCAGTAAATTTTACTGGCCCGGTGAGCACAATCAGGTAGTCCGGCAGATCCTGAGAAAATCCGAAAAGGAAGATACCAAAGTTACCTATGTAACGGGTAACCATGATGAATTCCTGCGTGATTACATTGCGGAGCATAATTTTGAAATGGGCAACATTTCGGTAGTGGACGAGGCTTTTCATACTACAGCAAAAGGCGAGCAACTCTGGATAGTGCACGGAGATGATTACGACGGTATTACGCGACATCACAAATGGGTAGCCCTGCTGGGGGATGTCGGTTACAACTTTCTGCTCTGGTCCAACAGCTGGTTCAACCGGATCAGACGGCTGTTCAGGTTGCCATACTGGTCCTTGTCCAGGACGATAAAGCACAAGGTCAAAAGTGCCGTCAGCTTCATCTTTGAATTTGAACATACCATGGCAAAGGAAACCCGAAAGCGGGGCATGGACGGGGTGGTATGTGGCCATATCCATCATGCGGAAAAAAAGGATATAGATGGCATCAGGTACTACAACTGTGGTGACTGGGTGGAAAGCTGTACTGCGCTGGCTGAGGATGAGAATGGCGAAATCAGGATCATCCATTGGGCACAGGTAGGTATTGAAACCGATAATGTCATTCCGCTGGAACTGCCCAGGGACAAGGTGGCGGTTGGAGCCTGATCAAGGGGGGCAGGGTCATGGCTCTCCCGGATAAAGATCATGGATTCATGTCCATGATCAGGCTTCTCAAATACCGCAGGTGTAAAATTTGATGAATGGAAATGAGTTGCACAGGCCATTCTGCGACACGCCGTAAATACATCCTTGTAGGCTTGACGCCAGCATCCCTGCTGGCGACAGTCGCTGCATGGCCTGTATAACTCATGTCCTCCAGCCTGAGTGAAGCAGCCATGACTCTGACTCCCTTGATTTCAAATTCCAGGGCCAACCAGATCAGAGCGGTATTACAAGCAGCGTATCAGTCTGTCGTGAATCGGTTATGACAGTCCTTGCAGCAAAGCGCAGCTCGCCAGCGTCATTATCCACTAATCGGTCTTCGTAAACCCCTGTGGCGAACAGGCTCATCGCACCAGTGTGCATGATGCGCACAATCTGGAAATTACTGATGCAGGTAATGCTGTTGTCGTCTTCAGAAATTTCCAGGCCGCATATCATGTGCCGGTAGCTGTGCGGTTCATACACATTGATTTTGCGCAAGCCCGTAATGCGGTCAATCATCATGTTGCGGCCAATGCAGCTCATCAGCGCCAAGGGCATGCCCAGCTTGCGGTTTTCCCGTGTAGTGATTTCATACTTGCAGTCAGGTGTGAACAGGTCAGGCCAGTCTTCCAGCCTGTCGTCATCTATTACACGGATATACCGGGTATGAAGTTGTTCAACTCTTGCGCGCAGTTGTAGATTATTCACAGCGTTTCTCCCATCAGGCTGCGATAACCTTTCCAGAATCCCCGCACTGTGGTTTCGTTTGCTCGCGAATCAGTAACGCTTTCCACGCCGGTGCCGCCCATCAGCAGCAGGGCATTGTCATCGAGACCCTGCCCGGCAATGCCGCGCTGCACATATTCGCCTATAACGCCGTCTTCCATCGACACATAACCTGCCGGACCGATCAGGTTGGCCTGTTGGAGGCGAAGTTTTCGCAATTCTTCATCATCATCTTTGTACCCGAAGAAGGTCCAGTGCAGTTCTGCCTTGCCCGGCCCCTGCGGTATTACCTGACGCATGGCCAGGGTGTTGTAGATCTGTTGATGCACGCAGGTGGGGAACAGCGACTGGATGGCAATGGTAATGCCGTCATCGAACTCGATCCGATGATCGAGCAGGGCAGGTTCGGCCAAGCCGATATCGGACATTACTGAACGCAATTGTGTTGAGTCATACTGGCCTTCCCTGAGACTGGCACCAATGGAATAGTTCATTGTGTTCCAGCCATTGGGGCTGACCAGCAGGCCGCCCCCCATGGTCAGCCGATTCAGTTTGAAGGTGGCATAGAAGGCATGGAGGATAGTGGCGTGATAGGAGTCGCGCGCGTTTTCCATGTATAGCTTCCAGTTGCTGTGCATGACCTGATGGTAATAGCCGAGCACTTCAACAGGTTTGTGGAAAACCCGTTTGATGTGGGCACACATTTCCTCACCGAGATAAAACTCCAGCGCTTCGGTGTTGTCATTGAGCGTGCCGAATACTATGCCGTGATAGACACTTAGTCTGAATGCTGCAAGGCCATGATCTGCCTTGTTGAAGCACGGTGGCATGCCGCCTTTGCCTTCCAGGCCTTTTTCAAAGGGCACCAGACGCAGGCGACCATCGAGATGGTAGCTCCAGCCATGGTAGAGGCAACGCAAGGTTGAACTTTTTCCGCGCTGCTCTGCACATACCAGCGCACCCTTGTGACGACAGCGATTGATCAGTCCGTGCAGATTGCCCTGTTCATCCCGGCTTACGATAACCGGGGTTTCGCCAATACTTGTGGTCAACCAGGAGCCGGCCGCCGGCAGTTCGGCATCAAGACACAGGTAATGCCAGGTTGGTCCCTTGAAGATGTAGTCCTGCTCGCGCTGGTATATGGCAGGATCGCTCATCAGGCGATAGGGAATGCTGCTGGTATCGTCTTGTGGCCACTGCATGATCTTGTCTCTGTGGGTGCTTATACCGGTTCAGGTCGATGGTAGATGCGTCCCATCAGCCAGATTGTGAGTGCGGCCAGCAGCATGGGCAAGCCTGCCAGTTGCATGAGGCTGGCCCGGCTCCAGCCCCAGCTCAATAACCAGCCTGCCAGCACTGGTCCGAGAATGGAACCGAAGCGGCCGATACCCAATGCCCAGCCAACGCCTGTTGCCCTTACCTGTGTAGGATAGAACATGACAGCCAGCGCATTGACACTTTTCTGGGCTCCGCTCACACAGAAACCTGCAGTAAAGGTAACCAGTGCCAGCATTGATACTGGTGCAGCTCCAATTAGCGCTACACAGAATGCGCCGACAGCATACAAAGCGGCCAGCACCAGGTAAGGATTGAAACGGTCCATCAGTGGACCTGAGATAACACCAGCCACTATACCGCCAACTGAAATCAGTGTAGCCATCAGCACGGCTGTCTGCTGCGACAGTCCGGCATCGGTAAATATGGTGGGCAGCCAGTTCTGCAGAAAATAGAATACCATCAGGTTCATGAAGAATATGACCCAAAGCATCAAAGTGCCCTGTAGTCGGCCGTCATTGAACAGATCACCAACCGGCACTTTTGGCAGGTCTTCATCTGTTGATTTCAGTGTTTGATCAATGGAAAGGGAAGGGTTGAGTTTATGCAGAAGCGATATTGCCTCTTCATGACGTCTGTTCTGGATAAGGAACTGCAGTGATTCGGGTAAAAGCCGGAACAGAAAGGGGAGCAGAAGCATGGGCAGGACGGCACCGACCAGAAATACAGCACGCCACCCGTATGTTTCAAGCAGTCCTGCAGCCACCAGACCGCCAATAATTGAACCCAGCGAAAATCCGCAGAACATGATAATTACCAAAGTGGCCTTGTAGCGTTTGGGGCAGTATTCGCCGGTCAATGCCAGAGCATTGGGCATGGCACCCCCGAGACCTATTCCGGCCAGAAAACGCCACACCATCAGGTCGTTCACACCCCGGGCCATGGCTGTCATCAGGGTAAAGAAGGAGAACAGCGTTACGCACACCAGAATGCTGCGGCGCCGGCCAAGCCGATCGGACACAGCGCCGATGACCAGCAGACCCACCATCAAGCCGACAAGCGAGGCAGAAAAGACCGGGCCGAGTTGTTCACGGGGAATGTCCCATTCCTGACTGAGAGCGGGACCGAGATAGCCGACCACTTGCGTGTCCATGCCATCAAACAGGACGACCAGTGAGCACAGCACAATTACAAGATACTGGAAGCGGCTGACAGCTTGCTTGTCGATGAGGTTGGTGATGTCGATTGCTTGTTTGGTCATGCAGTGGAGTGTAACCGGTTTTGCATTTCGGGCGTAGAACAGGGCGCGCAAGCACGCCTTACGTTCACAGATCCATATTAAATGGTCACCGACAAACCTGATCTATCGGTGTAGGGATCGGCTTGCCGACCCGGCAATGCGCATGTTCAGTTGAAGCCGAACAGCAATGGCAGCAACACCACCACCAGCGCAGACCAGGCGGTGTATATGGGCAGATAACGGGCGATGGTATTTTTCAGGACAAGCTGGCTGCCCAGGCCCCGGTAATCTCTCAGATATTCCCGGCCGATAAGCAACAGATGAACAAATATCAATGTGTTGGCACCGGTTACTGCCACGCGGTTGGGTGTCAGCCCGAACTCCCATATACGGTAGACAATTGCCGACAGGGCAATGGCATCGATAACCAATGTGACACAAAGCAGGCACAGATTGGTCAGGTCCATCAACGATGAGGCTTTGGCAGCCCTGCCGATTATAGAGAATACACTGATACCCCAGACCACCAGCAGTAGTGCATTGAAAACGATCAGGAACTCCCTGTCCTGGAATGGGCTGCGATCTTCTGTCAGCAACACCAGCAGATACAATGTGGTCATCAGCAGGAACAGGGGAGAGAAAACATTGGCAATGACCGAGGCAAGTCGGCTTTGTCGCTGCATAACCCGGTCCCATACCCAGGTTGCTACAAGTGGGGCAGACATCGCACCCCAGAGCACCACGTGTTCGAAGAACCATTCTTCCAGCCTTATACCCACCAGCCCGAAAAGGCCGAGTGTCAGCATGGTAAGTACGCCGCCCCCAAGCATGACAAGAGATGTGAAGATCAGCAATTCACCCAGATAGCTGATGTAGGCCATGCGCCTGTCCAGACTGCCCCATTGTCCTCTGGCAAAGACATAGCCCAGCAGTGACAGCATTACCATTGGCATGTGCAGCGAGGCCATGATGTGTGAGTCGGCATTTCTGGTCCATGGATACCAGAGCAGATACACAAGGATAAGCCCCATTGCAATCAGGCTGTGTTTCAGTACACGGCGTTCAAATCCCGCGCGCAGATTGAACCACACAATGACAGCGCCGATCACCAGAAATGGAATGAATCGGGGATAGAACCATTCTTCATCAACCGTAATCCAGGCAGGTACCTTTGCCGCTGCCCAGGCTAGTACCGAGATGAAAATGGTAGGCAGCAACAAGCCATTGTCAGTGTCGCTTTCGGTTTCAGGTGTCTTGTAATACAGGCGGGCATGCCAAGCCTGAAGAAGAGGGGAGTCGGGGCGTTGACGCCAGGCCTCATCAAACCAGCGCGTAAAAATATCGGGGTCTTCTCGCCATGCAGCTTCGAGCTCGTTTGCATCCAGTGTCTCAATGCTTTCAGGCAGTGTAGTCATTACACAAAAAACCGCGCCTGGGCGCGGTTCCTCGTTAGCTCGTCAAAGCCGGGAAAGGCTGGTGAAATCAATAGGATCTTCCACCTGACAGTCGGCTGCCTGCATGCAGCTTTCCTGCAGCAATTGAGCCATGTCCAGTTTCGGTTCGGTCGGGGGAGCATTGTAGCCGGGTGGATATCGCCCCATGGCCATATCAAGCGGTGTTCTGCCCTGTGAATCCTGCACTTCCTGTTTGATGCCGTTAGCAATGAGAAACTGTGCCACTTTCATCCAGCCAAGCCGCGCTGCAGCATGCAGGGCGTTCTGGTTGCTGACCTGTCCGAATCCGCGCGAAAGCGGTTCTATTGCTTCTCCACGACCGGAATTTGCTCCCGAGTTGATGGGACGCTTGGCAGGGTCACCGGTTGTAGCGTTGATGTCGGCACCAAGGGCCAGCAAGGTCCTTATTGTTGCTATGCTTCCATCTTCCGTATTGAACCGGCCACGGGTTGCGCCTGCTGACCATTCCATGCCGGCGGCTACCAGTAGTGGCGTATGGCCACGTGCATTGGGCAGGTCTATCAAGGCACCATGCTGCGCGAGAAGTTCAATCGCAGGAACATCGTGGCCCCTTGCAGCCCGGATCAGGGGGGTGGCTTCTTCAGACAGCACATTGTCTGAACCGCGGTCAAAAGGTACGTTGCGATAGGGTGGTCGCATGCGCAATTGCATGTTGGGGTTGGCCCCTTTTTCAAGCAGCAGTCTGGCAACATCAAGACCCGTTAGCGGATCATCGGAGGGTATGTCAGGACGGCCACCGGCTGGCAGGGTATTCAGATCAATTGCATTGAAAAGTGGTGCGCGTCCGAACAGGTCCCATTGGTTAATATCGGCATCGGCTTCAATGAGCGCAATTGCAGTTTCATAATGCATATTGATCAGCGCCAGATTGAGTGGAGAAACCCGGTCCGGGTCAGTCGCATTCAGGTCGGCGCCGGCGCGGGCAAGCTCGGTAATGCAGGCCGTGCATCCCTGACGTGCTGCATAGAGCGCAGCAGAAAAGCCACCCTTATTCATGTCCTTGGGTCTGGGTTCGTTCATGATGCGGCGATCCCACAGTCGGGCAGTGCCATGCAGGTTTACGTCTGCTCCATTTCTTGCCAGCAGCCTGATCATTGCAGGTTGGCTCTGCGCTGCAGCCCACATGATTGCAGTTTGTCCGCCCCAGCCTTCCCGGGCATCAGGATCGGCACCGGCTTTCAGTAGCAGCTCCGCAGCTGCGAGTGAGCCGCTCCGGGAAGCAACCATCAGTGCTGTTTCTCCTTCAAGGTTGGCCAGATCCGGATCTGCACCATGCTCAAGCAGCAGTTCGACTATTTCGGCATTGCCATTCTGGGCGGCTTCAGAAAGTGCAAAAGCGCCATAGTTGTTGCGAATGTCCGGGTCGGCACCCGCTTGCAGTAGGGCCTGAACCAGTTCCAGATCATCCAGGTAAGCAGCGTGCATCAGGGCAGTGGAATGATCGGCAAGCAGGGCATTGGCATCAGCGCCCTGATCCAGGAGGATGAAGGCCTGTTCACGCTGCCCGGCGCTGACAACTTCTGCGAGCGTGCCGGCAGTCTGACTTTGTGCATGCGCAGTTGCAGCAAGAAGCAGGGCTGCAGCCAATGTACGGTATTTCATGTGTGCTCCGTAAGGTTCCTGGTTGATGTCCCTGATAAAAATCAGACTTCTGACAGGATGCCGGTGCTGTCTCCGAATTTTTCCTGGGGAATGCCGGCTCGATTGAGCAGAGTCAGGAGCAGATTCGCATGAGGTGTATCCTGCGCATAGGCTAGATGCTGACCACCCCGGATCGAACCACCTCCATGACCAAACACAACACTGGGCAGGGGATCGTTATTATGACGATCGCTGTTGCTCATGTTGGCTCCGAAAAGAATGATGGAGTTGTCGAGTACAGTACGATCACCTTCCTGCATGCTGTCCAGTTTGCTCAGCAAGCGGGTGAATACCTGGGTGTGGAAGGTTTGCACACGGGCAAGGCGCACTTTCTTGTCCGGATCTTCACCATGGTGAGAAAGCGGGTGGAAGGCTTCAGCTACACCGATATTGGTGTAGGTACGCATGCTGACTTCTTTTTCCATCATGAAGGTGGCAACGTTGGTCAGGTTGATCTGATAGGCAAGTGCCATCAGGTCGAAGAGATCAGTCAGGTGCTGTTCGAAGTTGGTGGAGATACCGACGGGTGCATCGGGGATGACCACTTCACCCATGTCCTGGTCCTGCATCTTGGATACACGCAATTCTATTTCACGGACAGAGTCGAGATAGTCACCAAGTTTCGCCTGGTCACTGCCACCCAGTTTGCGCTGCAGTGCCTGTGCATCACCAAGAACCGAATCGAGTATGCTGCCGGTTTGCGTCACAATGGCAGCACGCTCTGCATCAGAGTCGCCAAGACCGAACATCTGGTAGAACAGTTTGCGTGGGTTGTTTTCAATTGGCAGTGGCTGGTTCTGGCTGCGGAAAGACAGTGAACTGCCGAATGAGCAGGAAAAGTTTGGTGCGCAGGGTCCGCCAATCGGGGTGCCCATTTCAATGGACGGAAAGGTGGTCTGGTTGCCGATTCTCTGAGCTGCCAACTGGTCGCAGGTCATCCCGTGAGTCGGGTCGTCGCTGACATCTCCGGGATGAACACAACGTAGCCATGTGCCGGCTATAATGCCATGGGGGTCGGTGCTTTCAGCCGGTTTGTTGCGAAGACCTGACACGATGGTCATTTTGTCCCTGAACTGCGCGGCAGGTTTCAGGATTTCGGAAACCTCGAAATCGGTACCTGTAGTCTTTGGTACCCAGCGGTCCATTACGGCGCCATGGGGAAAGAACACAAAACCGAGGCGTGGCTGTGGGTTTGCAGCTGTCTGGGCCAGTGCAGTAGAGGCCGGAATCATGGCATCAAGCAGGGGGAGGGCGACGCTGCTGCCCAGTCCCCGCAGGATATGGCGGCGGGACAGGTGTTTTTTGGTGATAAACATAGGCATGGACTCCCGGTTCAGTTGGTTTCGCTGTTCATTGCAACACTGTCACCCTCGCTGATACTGCTCAGCTCGGATGCACTGTTCATTCTGAACAGATCGGAATTGATGATATTCATTACAAGAGCAGAAAAGCGGTAATTTTCATTTGCAGCATCCCTGACCACCTGGCGAACAGTGGGCATGTCTTCAGCTTCAACAGTACGGCCCAGAGCATAGGTCATCAGTTTCTGGGCAAGTGATCTGGCAAACAGTTCAGGACGCGCAAGCAGGGCCTCGCGAAGTTCCTGCGGGCCATCCACAAGACTGCCATTGGGCATGATGCCTGAAGCATCTACCGGGGAACCGGTAAAGCGGTCGATATCACGCCATTTGCCTGTTGCATCAAAATTGTCCAGTGCAAAACCCAGCGGGTCCATCACTGAATGGCAGGCATTGCAGGTCGGATTTTCACGATGCTGTTCAAGTCTTTCCCTTACTGTAGTGGCTACCTGGCCTTCTTCATTCTCGGGCAGGGCTTCAACGTTCGGTGGCGGGATGGGCGGCGGAGTACCCATGATTACTTCAAGTATCCAGGCGCCGCGCAATACCGGGCTGGTGCGGTTCGGGTAGGCAGTAACGGCAAGTACACCACCTTTGCCCAGCAGGCCCCGTCGATTTTCATCTTCCAGCACAACACGACGGAAACGGTTGCCTTTTATATTGTTGATACCGTAGTGCAGGGCGAGCCTTTCATTGAGGTAGGTATAGTCAGCATCAAGCAGACGCAACACACTCTGGTCTTCCCGGAAAACACTGTCGATGAAAAGGGCAAGCTCTTCCTTGAAGTCAGGACGCAGATCACCGGCACCAGCTGCATAGGGGAATACATCGATGTCCGGCACCAGTTCATCGAGTTTGCTGAGTTTGAGCCACTGATAGGCAAAGTTGTCTGCAAGTGAGAAAGAGCGAGGGTCGGCCAGCATGCGACGGACCTGGGCTTCCAACTCGTTGGGATCTTTCAGCCGGTCGCTGATGGCAGCCTGCATCAATTCTTCATCAGGCAGGCTACTCCACAGGAAGAATGACAAACGGGAGGCCAGTTCAAGGCTGCTGATCTCGAATGCACCCTGGCTGTCATCATTACCATCGGGTGTCTCGGTGCGATAAAGGAAATTCGGGCTGGCCAGCAGACGGGTGAGGCCACGTCGCATGCCTTC
>JAURLQ010000139.1 GCA_030831125.1 Gammaproteobacteria bacterium | reverse complement strand
TTACCTTGCCCTTGCTTGCCGGTACCTGCCTTGCTACAGGTTTTGCCATTGCGTAAGGAGCTGACATTTCCTGCTCGACGCCATTGGAATAGCCGTTTATATTTGCCAATATAAGGCAAGGCAATCCACCATGCCCGGGATCCATTAGCTGCATGAAACTCTCCATATGCATACCTGTTTACAATGGCGCACTGACCATCGCGGGCCTGGTGGATGAATGCATTGACGAACTGGCGGCGAACTACGAACTGGAGTTTGTTCTGGTTAACGACTACAGCCGCGACAACAGCGATGCCGTGTGCAAACAGATCAAAACCCGCTACCCTTTTGTCAAATATATCTCCCTGCGCAGGAATTTCAGCGAACACAATGCAGTGATGTGTGCGCTGAACTACGCGACCGGCGACTATGCCGTGGTAATTGATGACGACTTCCAGAATCCGCCCACAGAGATCCGCGCACTGGTGGAAGAAGCCCGCAAGGGTTTTGACGTGGTTTATTCGAAATACCGTGAAAAGCGCCATCACGCTTACAGGAATCTGGGCAGTCAGTTCAACAATCTGGTCACGAACTGGCTGCTTGAAAAGCCGGCAGATCTTTACCTGTCCAGTTTCAAGGTCATCAGCGCCGACATGATCAGAAAAGTCATTCGCTACAAGGGACCCTCTCCCTACATCGACGGTTTGATACTGCGCGAAACCCGCAACATCTCTTCTGTTCTGGTTGATCATGCTGACAGGCGGGAGGGGCAGTCGAACTACACGCTGTCGAAACTGGCCTCACTCTGGCTGAATGTGTTCATCAATTTTTCAATCAAGCCGCTGCGGCTGTTCGCGCTGTTCGGGCTCATCGTTACACTGTTCAGTTTTTTCGCTGCTGCCGTTTTCATCATCCAGAAACTGCTCAACCCCGAGTTACAGATCGGCTGGACGTCGGTCATGGTGTCCATCCTCTTCTTCTCCGGTGTGCAGATCATTTTTCTCGGGCTGATCGGTGAATACATCGGCAAACATTACCTTCATGCCAACGGGACCCCTCAATGGGTAGTAAAGGAAGAGCATTTGTAGCGGAGCTCTTTCGCTTCCATCTGGTCGGTGCAGGCACCCTGCTCATCGGAACGCTGGTGTTTCTGGCACTGGTTTCCCTGGGTATCGAGTACTGGCTGGCGCTGACCGGCGATTATGCGACCGGCATCCTGTTTTCTTATTACATGAACAAGTCTTTTACATTCCGGGCCAGCACGCGCAGTGATCTGAAACCACTGTCATTCACAATATTGGGTTACCTTGTTGCCTTTCTGCTCAACCTCATACTGCTTTCCATTGCCGTTGAGAGACTGTCGCTTGATGTCGTTTATTCCCAGATTGTCATCATGCTGCTGTTGGCAGCGCTGAATTTTCTGGTTTTCAAGTACCTGATTTTTGGCCTGCTCATCCGCGATCAGCACGGCACACAGAACAGCCCCGCGAAGGGCCGGGTATCCAGGGATGGGTGAAAGAACGGCCAATGCCTCAGCGAAATCCAGCGAAATGCTGGAGGCTGAATACACAAAAATGGCAAATGTGGAAGCCGACCACTGGTGGTACACCAGTCTGCATGCTGACATTCTGGACATGATAGTGAAGCACTTCGGCAACAACCGGCACATAAGCATACTCGATGCTGGTTGCGGGACCGGCGGATTCCTGCGCTGCCTGCACCGCCACGGTTATGACAACTGTGTGGGGCTCGATATCTCCGCACTTGCCGTCGACCATTGCCGCAAGGAGGGGCTCAATGTGCTGCAGGGATCTATCGCAGAAGAGTCAGTTCTCGCGCGCGCAGGCAAGGTAGACCTCATCGTTTCGCTGGACGTGATCTACTCACTGCCCGGCGAGGCGCAGCGCAGTGACTTCTTCCGTGCTGCCAGCGAAATGCTCAATGAAGGCGGCCTGATGCTGGTGCAGACCCCGGCATTTGCCTGTCTGCGTGGTATCCACGATCTGGCGGTGGGTGTGAACAGGCGATACACAAAGCAGGACATGCAGACACTGCTGATGCAGGCAGGTATCGTTGACTTTGACCTGCGCTACCGGCTGCTGCTGCTTACTCCTCTGGTTTTTTTGGCGCGCCTGTTGCAAAGACTGCGCCTGAAATTCGGCAGCAAGGTGGTCATTGCCTCTGATACAGGCATGCCACCGGTGTTTGTCAATGTAATGCTTTTTCATTTGCAGCGTCTGGAAGACCGGTGGTTACCATTCAGACCCTTCGGCACGTCGCTGCAGATAGTGGCAAGAAAGTGATGGAACCAACATGAAGTCAGGACTCGATGATATCCGGTGGATCGATCTTCCCGCTGTGACCGACGACAGGGGCACGCTCACGGCCGTGGAGGGAATGGTTGATATCCCGTTCACGATTAACCGCATTTTTTACATGCATCATGTGTCAGCCGACCGTGGAGGGCATGCGCATCGTGACACCGACCAGGTGGTAATCGGTATCAGTGGGCGACATGTGATCGAAGTCAGGGACGCAACCCGGAGCCTGCGCTTCGTGCTGGACAATCCCGACAGGGGCCTCTACCTGCCGCGGATGACATTCACCACCCTGCTGGATTTTTCCGTGGATGCAGTGTCGCTGGTCCTGGCCAGTACCCACTACGACCGGTCCCGATCGATCAGGACTTTCCCGGAATACCTTGCGGTACTGAACGCCGGACAGGCATGACTCTTATGACAGACTACCGTCAGAGTTTCTTGGGGTCTGCCCGGGCGCGCCACAACCGCTTCCAGGATCTTGAGAACACCAGGCAATGGTTGAAATCGCTGCAGGAGCAGGCAGAACAATCAGTCGTCAGGGTTCCGCTGGCAGAGCTGGAGCAGTGGTTCTTTGCCGCCGACACTGGTGACCTTTGCCACCGAAGCGGAAAATTCTTCAGCATCACAGGCCTGCACTGCAGCCCTGTTGCCAGGCCCGGGGCCTGGTGGGAACAACCGGTCATCAACCAGCCGGAAATCGGCATACTCGGCATTCTGACCCGTGAATTCGAGGGTATCCGGTACTTCCTGATGCAGGCAAAAATGGAGCCGGGTAATGTGAACAAGGTACAACTGTCTCCAACACTGCAGGCCACCTACAGCAACTACTCGCAGGCCCACAAGGGCAGGCTGCCGCCATACACGCAGTACTTTCTGGATCCGGCGGCGCGCGTAATCACCAGTCAACTGCAGTCTGAAACCGGTACCCGCTTCTTCAGGAAGTTCAACCGTAACATCCTGCTCGATCTGGACTCTGACCCGGAGCTCCTGCCGGGCTTCCGCTGGCTCACACTGTTTGAAATACAGACACTGATGGCAGAGGACGATATGGTAAACATGGACTCCCGCAGCGTGCTGTCGAACATCGCGTATACCAGTGATGAAACGGACAACGAGGGTGCCACAATCTTTCTTCACTCTGCGACCAGCAGCACCAAGGGGGCAATGCACACCATTGATACACTTCGTCAGTGGCTGGCGCAAATGCGACTAAAGCACGCGCTGGACACAAGTCTGATCCCGTTGAATTCCGTGCGGGACTGGGTGCGTGACGACTGGGGCATCCGCCATGTATCACGCAATTATTTCGAGGTTGCCGGTGTACGCGTACAAGCCAGCGATCGCGAAGTGCCACTGTGGTTTCAGCCGCTGCTGCGACACGATGGCCTCGGGCTGGCCGGCTTCCTGTGCGCTGAAACAGGCGGCGTGTTGCACTTTCTGCTGCAGGCCAAGCCAGAGCCTGGCATTGTTGGCAGCGTCGAAATCGGACCTACTGTGTCACTATTCGACTACCAGTGGCGTAGCGAGCACGTCGGGGGAGTTCACTTTCTTGAACATTTCCAGGAGCCACCAGCCGACGCAATTCTGCATTCGTCCATACAGTCCGAAGAGGGTGGAAGGTTCTGGGCATTGCGCAACCGCTTTGTTGTAGTCAGGATGCCGGATGCGGCGGCGATCGAACATCCGGAGAACTTTGCCTGGATGACACTGTCGCAACTTCAGCAGTTGTCTCAGGGAGAAAGTCTGGTGAACTCGGAAGCCAGAACCCTGCTGGCTTGCCTGCGCCTCTTTCAATGATGGGGATAAGCTGAATGATCAAGGTTTGGGACTATCTTCGCGAGTATCACGCTGAACGTGAAGAAATCGAAGCAGCAATACGCGAGGTCATGACTTCCGGCATGCTCATTCTGGGTGCCAATGTGCGGAATTTCGAAGCCGCCTTTGCCAGCTACTCTGGCTGCAAACATGGCGTTGGTGTTAACAGTGGCACAGACGCGCTCTTTCTGGCCTTGCGGGCACTGGGCATTGGTGCAGGTGACGAAGTAATTACAGTGTCGAATACAGCCGTCCCCACAGTCAGTGCCATCCAGGCCACAGGCGCGCAGGCGCGCTTCGTTGATATCGACGCCCGCAGCTACCTGATGGACACGCAGTTGCTCGATAGCGCTGTGACCAAAAGAACACGCTGCATCCTGCCCGTCCACCTGTTTGGTCAGTGTGTGGACATGGATGCAGTGAACAGTGCCGCCCAACGCCATGGCCTGCATGTGATCGAGGACTGTGCCCAGGCACATGGTGCGCGCAACAAGGGCCGGGTGGCCGGCAGCATGAGCGAGATGTCAGCATTTTCGTTCTACCCGACCAAAATTCTCGGCGGCTATGGCGACGGAGGCATGATCCTGAGCTCCTCACCGGAACTGGAAGCTCACTGCAGACGCTTGCGCTTCTACGGCATGGACAAGCAGTACTACTCGCTGGAACAGGGCTACAACTCGCGTCTTGATGAGCTGCATGCTGCCATCCTGCTGCGCAAGCTCGCCCATCTCGATGACTACATCGCCCGGCGCCGACAACTGGCTGAACTGTACTACCAGGAGTTGAGCGACACCGACCTGGTACTGCCCACCGTGGCCGAGAACAACTTTCACGCCTGGTATCTGTTTGTCTGCCGGCATCCGCACCGGGACTTTATTGTGCAGTATCTGAAAGAACGGAATATATTTCTGAACATCAGTTACCCGTGGCCCATTCACACCATGCCTGCATACGCGCATCTCGGATATGCGGAAGGTGATCTTCCCAACACCGAAGCGGCGGCACGGGAAATCTTTTCTCTGCCAATGTTTCCTTCGCTCAGCGAAGACGAAGCCCTTGTGACCTGCCAGGCACTGAAGGATGCGCTGGCTGAGGCGGGTTCAGCATGAGTATCCGGATCGGACTGGCCGGCTGCGGCAGCCATGCACTGGGTCGGATACTGCCGCTGCTGGAACAGAACGATGCACTGCAGCTGGTCGCAGCCTGGACGCGTAATACCGACACCCAGGCGCTGCTGCGTGAGCGAGGTATTGCTGGCGTCACTGGTAATTTCGAACAGTTCCTGGCTACAGACATGGATGTGGTGTATATCGCCTCGCCAACCGGTTGTCACTTCGGGCACGCGGCCGCAGTATTGCGTTCTGGTCGGCACGCCTGGGTTGAAAAGCCGCTGGCAAGCTGTATCGAGGATGTCCGGGAATTGGTGGCTCTGGCAGAACATGGCAACTGCATGCTCGCCGAGGCTTTCATGTTTCCCTGGCACGCACAGGCAGCTGCAATCAGGCAGGCCCTGACACAGAACCCGCCGGGTGCGCCACGGAAGTTGTCCCTGACCTTCTGTTTTCCTCATCTGCAGCCGGACAATGTCCGTTACGATCCGGCTCTGGGGGGCGGCGCCTTTCTGGATCACGCCTGCTATCTGGTAAAGGCACTCGACAACTGGTTCGCAGGTTCATGGGATTTTCTGGGCGGCTGTATTGAACAGGGTGAGTACGCTGTGGATATCGGCGGAGCAGCGCTGCTGCGACGTGCCTCAGATGGTCTGGTTGCCAATCTTGCCTGGGGCTTTGGACACAGCTATGTGAACGAAATGCAGCTCATCGGCACGCACGGCAGAATGCTGGTCGAGTCTGTGTTCACCAAGCCCGCTAACCGCTCCTGTAACATCCTGATTGAGGATGACCGGGGTGAACAGACCACGCTCACCGTGCCCGTGGAAAATCCTTATGCAGTAATGCTCAATGGTTTTGCAGGGCAGCTGGGCAACCCGGCATGCTGGCCTGCGCTACGCCAGGAGATACTTGTGCAGGCTGAACATCTGTTCGCACTGCTGGCGCAATTGAAACAGGCCGATCCAGGCACACCAAAAAGGGTTCGTTCCCATGCTCAATGACATGATCAGGAAAATGCCGTCACGCTTCTACGGTCAGTGGAAACCGGATACTGCTGCCGACCTGCTGGTCAAGCTGGCCGCCGTGCTTGCCGTGCTGTTCTTGCTGGCCGGCTATCTGGCACTGCCCACACTCCCGGTATTCGGGCATGACGAAGTGCATTACTACACTGACTTCTTTTTCAAACTTCCCGAAGATGGCCGCTGGCTGAATCACCTGCTGTTCGATTTTTCGCGCAGCGTTCCACTACCCATCTGGAGCCTGCTGTACCTGGCGCTGTCCTGGTTGCTCCATTACCGCATTGCCCGTTCCTGTGCCTTCGATCCTGCCTACTGTGTGATCATGGCATCAACGATCCTGCTGGTATTTCCTTTTGTGGAAATGTCGCTATGGCCTGCAACTACGCTTCCCGCTTTGGGCGTGGTACTGCTCGCGAGTGTGCTTCAGAAACGGGGAGTTGCCCACCCACTGATATACCTTGGTGCAGGCCTTGTAATCTTCGGCACAATGCAGACCTATTACTTCCTGCTGCCCCTGCTGTTCCTGCCTCAGTTTCTCGAACAGGCCCAACCGGTGCGCTGGCGTCTGCTATTGAGCCATATGCTGTGGTGGGTAGCCGGTTCTGTGGCAGGCGCATTGTTCATGTCGCTGTTGCTCTGGCCAATGACCGGGCACTTCGGCCCGCAGCCGGCAGACTGGCGCAACACACAGGCTGTGCATGACTGGGCCAGCCTGGTGAACAACACCTATTTTGTTGCATCGAACTTCATCCAGCTGCTGGAAAATTTGCTGCGCCTGGGCGGCGTGACCTGGGGCTTCATCCTGATTGTCGCCATGCTGGCACTGCTGCGTTTACGAGAGCTGTTGAAACTGTGGCATCTGCATTTGCTGCTGGCAGCAATGCTGCTTTCGTTTTTCGCATTTTCGCTGCCGCTCGCACCCACCATCGATCTGCGCAGTCTGGTCGCAATGGCTACAGCCATCATCCTGTTCATTGCCCTGTTGCCGGGCAGGTCGGCAACTGGTCGCGTTGTCGGAGCCCTGCTGCTGCTGAAACTGGCAGCAGGCTACTCGGCGAGCAGCAAGGAATTCCTGGAGCTCCATGAAACCGAAACGGCCTGGTATACGGAGAAACTGCGGATACTGATCCCCGGAAATCCAATGGCCTACACCGCCATCGCACTGCATGGCACCATGGACCCGGAAAGATTCGAAGCATTCATCTTCAACGATCCCTCGCGGATGCATCCGCTACTGGTGTCTCTGGGTACCCGCAAATACCTGGATTGCAGGATAGAAGATCGCTGCGAGGGTGTGGGCACAGGCCAGACATTGGCAGAAATCCCCTTCGCGAAGGGTAGGCTGACGTTCTCGGTTGATGCCGCAAACGTGGGCATCATCCGCTATTCTGATTGACCTTGCCTTGCCAGCTGGTCAGACGGCGTACTGTATGTTAACTGCCGACCTGGGTTGATACAGTTCAAACCGGTTTTGGGGAAGTATTGGTCAGTACGTATAGAAGTACCTGACCTGGCGATAGTCATCTGCATCTGACGAATCGTCATGCAAGCGGGGCCTGAACAGACTTTTTTTCAATTTGGACTCAAGCATGGAAATGATCACTTGCGGCATTTGCGGTGATTGATCCAGCACGTCGATTTCCATCACTTTTCCATAGCGGGAAATTCTGAAGCTGACATCCACATATCCGTTTTGTCCGGAATCGATGAAATTCCGGCTGTATTGCTCTGCAGCATCCAGACCAGGTTCGCCGAAAGCAGGCAATTCAACTGGCAATGCCGGATAAAGCAGCGACCTTTTTTCGCCTTCTGTAAAACTTCCGGCTTCCAGTAAAGCGGCAGCATTTTCATATTGCTGATAGGCCAGTTCGTAGTAGTCATACAACAGATACCAGTCTCCCAGTCCTATGACCGCTTCTGCAAACTGTAACGATTCCTGCTTTCCGCTATTGCTCATGTACTGCAGCAACCTTTCATATGCCAGTTTGCCGTTCTGGAAACTGGCTTTGCCCAGATCAAAAGGTTTTACCGCTATGTAGGATCTTTCTGGCGTGATTATATGGTGTCTGGCATCACGTCCTTCTGCACTGAAGTGTGTCTGGTAAAAATAGGTTTCAATCAACTGTTTTTCAAAACTGTAGAGAAACGGGTTGCTGAAATCTCTTGTGCCTACAAGAATCTGTATGCCTTGCACAATATGTCGCTGGATTTCGGCAAGCAGGTTTTCTGCAGCAACCTTTTCATCAAGACCCGGGGTAGCTCCCGAAAGGCCGAGCCCGGTGACTGATAATGAATTGCTGTTATTGACGCTTTCATAATCACGCATGTCCCATGCAATTTTTGTAGCCAGCGGCATGATCATTTCTGCACTTTCATTGCCATAAAGCTTTTGATACAGATAGACGAGATACTCAAGCTGCTGGTTTACCTCTCCATGTTCTCCAAGCGCCAAAAGACTCTTGATTCTGGATTCAACAAGGGGGATTTGGCTGGCATGAAAAAGGCCGTTATTGACCCTGTTGATCTGAAGTGCCTGACCCAGCATTTCGAGTGCATCTGCATGCATGCCGGCATTCTGGTAGTGGTGGGCCCGGTTTGCCAATGCATTACCCGTCTGGTTGCCTGCAAAGGCAAGATTGTCGAGCAATGTTTCAGGGGCGCCAACTTCGAGGACATTGAGGTTGTCAGGAACAGCCTTCGGCAAATCCGGCTGATGGACAAGTGCCAGATTATTCAGCACGGTAAATTCGCTACCGGCTTTCAGCGGATGAAAATTTGCGAAATCCTGTTTGCCCAAGGGTTGCGACACAAAGACAGGATTTCCAGGAAATGTACTACCCCAGGACAAGCTCTGGGCAAGACACAGAATGATAAAACAGAAACCAGGAGTCTTTTTGACACTGCGCTTGATCACTTTTTCCCCTTGCACATAATCAATCCGGAGCATGTATGGAAGGGGAGCAAATAATGAATATGAACAATATGGAGAATGACCCCCCAGGTCAACTGCATACTGTTTATGGCATCCCCTTTAATGCCAAAACCAATTCCGGAATATTTCTGATGTTTTATTGCTTTGTTTTTATTCTGGAAATTGCCGAAGAAAATATTGCAATATTTTGGTGCAAAGCCAGGCCCGCATGACTTCCGGCACAGGCTCGGCATCATATTGGTGCATTTATGAAATTTTGGGTCAGATTTTCTACTTGTTATTCAGTAGTTTCTGGATTTTTGCACCAATAAAATGCAGCGTTATTGCAAATTTTCAACTTCAGTTGCAGGGTAACGCTGCACAAATTATTGGGCAAGTTTTTTTCTTGCAGGAGTAATGTAGATGATATTTTTTGCCTGACTCTCGTCACAACACCGGGCTGTTACTCGTAGTTTTCGATTG
>JAURLQ010000138.1 GCA_030831125.1 Gammaproteobacteria bacterium | reverse complement strand
CCGGAGACATACTGATCGACACCTGGTCCAAGGCCGGGACCACCTGGACCCAGCAACTCGTTTCACAACTCATTTTCCCCGGTGACCCCGATGTGTATGGCATGGCCATGTCACCCTGGCCAGAATTCAGGATGCTGCCGAAGGAGGACGCGTTTGCGATGGCCGAGGCGCAAACCCACCGTCGCTTTCTCAAGTCGCATTCCTGTATTGAAGCCATCCCGTTCAGGGACGACATGAAGTACATCTATGTGGCCCGTGATGCGCGTGATGTGGTGTGGAGCATGTACCACCACCACAACATCATCACCGACCAGGCGCTGGACATCCTGAACAACTCACCAGGCCGAGTCGGTCAGGCCATCACTAAACCGGGTTGCGATGTGGTCACCTACTACCACCATTTCCTCGACACTGGCTCGCTGCCAGGCTTTGGCCCTGAAAACGAATTCTGGTCGCATGTGCAGGGCTGGTTCGATGCCCGGCATGTGCCGAATATCAAGGTGATTCACTACAACAACCTGAAAGACGACCTGGAAGGCGTCGGACGAAGCCTCGCTGATTTTCTTGGGATTGAAGTGGACGAAGCCCTGTGGCCGAAAATTGTAGCCAACTGTTCCCTGCAGCATATGAAGGATGTTGCCAGCCGTTTTGAACTGCTGGACATGGTATTTGATGGTGGCGGTGCCAATTTCATCAACAAGGGCACCAACGGCCGCTGGAAGGATTTATTGAGCAAGGAAGAGATAGACAAGTGCGACAGGGTTGCATCAGAACAACTGAGTCCTGAATGTGCTGACTGGCTGCGCACCGGACAGATGCCCTGACAGAAAATCCATATCCTGAGCGGCTTTCGCTGTTTTCAATCCATAGGAATCGGGGGCAATTACAGTCGACCCGGCGATGGTCAATTATTCAATCAGAGTTGATGCAGAGAACCGGGCGCACTGGCATGCGTCCCTACGGCCATAATCAAAAGAACTGTTGTCAGCAGTATCAATCCGTGAGCATAGGGGTGGGCTTGCAGACCCATTTATCCAGTCTCAATTCGGCAAAAAAGCAACACCAAACCCGATAAGACCACCAACCACACCGCCCCACACCACCAGCCAGCCGAGGTGCTTGTGGATCATGTTCTGGATGATTTCCTTGACCAGTTCCGGTGTGAGTTCTTCCAGACGCTGATCAACAATCTGTTCAATGCGCAGCAGCATTTCTTCACTGCCATATCCTTTCAGTTCCTGTTCTACTGCCGGATCATTTTTCACCTGATGCAGGAACTGTTGCATCTTTTCCACAAAAGGCACACGCAAGGGGTCCAGGGCTTTCACGCCGCCGAGCATACCCAGCATGCCGGCAAAGGATGAATGCATGATCACATCAATGAGTCCGTCGAAGGCCTTGTCAAAATTCACTTTCTCGATCAATCCATCGAGCACTGAAACAGCCCCCTCTCCTTTACCGGGGCCGGCAAAGAATCTGCGCAGGTTTTCCGGGTTGAAGAATTGCTGCATGACCAGATCGCGAATCCCTGCCCTGAATTCGGCAAACCGTGCCGGGATCACGCCCGACCCATAGAAGCCCGGCACTTTTTCAAACAGCATATGAATTGCCAGCCAGTTGGTAATCCCACCGGAAAGGGCATACAACCCGGTACTGAGCACAAGCTCACCGATTCTGCCCGCAAGCAGCAAACCGCTGATTGTGACAATCAGGGCAACCAGATTTGTTACTACACTTTTGTTCATGCAAGACCTACTGTATTTACTCGACTGGAGCCGGTGTTGCTGCCTGTCTGGGTGCCTCGAAACCGGCATCCACATTTTCCCATGGCCCATCCAGACGATAGACAATGGTCGTAAATTCATCCACCTGCTCTGCAAAAATCTTGCTGGCAACATAGGTGCTCAGTGCGATTGGCCAGGCGCCCAGCAAACCGGCCAGCAAGGAAATATTCTGGCTCAGGGGAATACGGACCTGCATGTCGGCCGCAATGGTTTCATCTGAGAGATTGATTTCTCCATTGATACTCAGGCGACTGGAAGGACCGTCGATAACAAGGGGTTCAGTTGTGTTGACCACACCATCTGTAAACTGCAGGTTACCGTCAATGTCATCATACGCGTAACCGCTGCGGAAAAGATCTGAGAAATCCAGCTGGAGCCTGCGCACCAGTGCATCGAAATTGAAGGCCCCCAGCAGACGACTTGAGCCCGAGTCTATATCCACAAAACGGCCCTCCCTGATATCCATCAGTACAGTACCTGTGGCTTTCTTGACCGAAAATGCCAGGGGTGAACCCGGCCATGCCAGAGTTCCGTTGAGACTGGCCGCATCACTTTCAATGAAAGCCCCATGCCCCCATGCAGGCAATACTTCGCTCAGATCTGTTGCGGTAAACAGGCCCTTGAAGCTGCTGTTGTGCTGGCCATTGCGATAATCCCAGGTGATATCTGCGCCACCTGTGCCTTGTCCTCCGGCTATGCCGGAGTTGTTCGAAACCAGCGTGAAGCTGTCGATATCTGCACCATTGCTGCGGGGGCGGTATCTGAAACTGACGGCACCAAGTGAACTCTCTCCTATGGAAAGCTCTGCGGTCAGAAAATCGAAAGATGGCAGCGTGGCGGGGCTCACTTCTTCCAGCAGATCGACTTCCTCTTCCCCGGAGGTCGTTGCCGGTTCTTCTCTGGGTGGAAATCGCAGATACTCCAGTGCCACCTGCCATGGCATTGTTGAGTCATCCGACAGCACCAGATCTCCTGCCAGCATCTGGTTATTACCATGGATATGCCAGGCAGGGCCCTGTCTTTGCACCTGCAGGGAAATATCATCAAAAGTCTGACCGGCAACATTGAAGGAACCCACCTGGACATCCGCAAGTCGCAGATATTCTTCCAGCGTTCTGCCCTCACCCCCTTTTTCTGCCAGTTCCATGGCTATGGTTTCCCAGGCATCGTAATCAAAAATGTCCAGGGTACCGGTAATCAGCAATCCTGAAACATTGTTGTCAGATTGCCTGACATTGAAATTCCGGTTGCGGTCACCAAAATCAAGCTGACCTCTCTCTATCCCTTCATCATCCAGCAGCAACTGGCCTGAGAAAAAATCACTGTAGCGCAAGGTAAGCAGTTTATCTGTTTCGCGAAAACCCAAAACAAGCTGCATGAGCGCATCTTCTTCCCGCTGTTTTGCAAACGGCGGAGGATAATCAAAATGTGCGCCACGCAAACGTGAGGTCAATTGCAGACGTGTGCCCACTCCGTCAGCTGCAGGTGTTCCATAAATTTCCACAGCAGCATCATAATCAATTTCTCCTTCAACACGATCGAGCAGATTGCGCACAAAACTCGCTTGCCCCTGCCAGTCCTGCAGCGCAGTAATTGATGCGCGTCCCCTGCCAGCAATGGTGGTTGTTCTGTTACTGCCGTCCTGCTGCGTAGTGATATCGAGTATTACCGGAAAATCAAAAAGACTGGCGCTGACAGCTTCTGCACCAAGACCATCGTGGCTGTTGTAAATGACATTGCCATTGATAGCAGAGATGCCAAGCTGATAATCCGGCAGGAACAATGTACTGCCGGAACTGTTGACCACGACGGAAACGTCCGGATCGGCAGTATTTGCACCAATTGGTATCGATAACCCGATATCAATATTGAGATTCCCGCTGCCCTCCCAGTTGTCCATGAAGTCACCGGTTTGCTCACGCACGGGAGAATTTTTCAGGAAGGCAAGCCCCGTAGCCGTGTCGGTATCGGCAGTACCCACAACTTTTACTACTGAACCGCCTTGTGGTGCCGTGCGGGTTATCGATCTGACACCACTATCCAGCATGATGCCGTCAATCCGTGCTTCACTGGCATAAACATCCACTTTTTCATCCCGCACCACTACGCCGGCACGGATACTTTCAAGCCGCTGCCAGTCTGGCTGGAACTGCAGGATGCCATCGTTGACGTGATACCAGGATGACGTTGTATCAGAGGTGCCTCCCGGTCCACTTGAGAGCCGCATCACAAAGGCACTGTGTATCAGTTGCCCACCCTGAAGCGCATCTTCCAGCCAGCTCATGGTGGGACGGATATTTTCCAGCGTTGGCAGAAAAACCTTTCCGGCAAGGACATCCATTTCCCTGACACCAACCAACAAGGAAAAATCAGAACTGCGATTGCCATTGATCCCGATGCTGTTGTGCAGATTGAACTGCACGCTGCCCTGCAGATCGGCATTGGCCACATCAATCATCGAGCTGTTCACAAGTACGTCGCCATCTTGGACCAGCCAGTGTACCCGGCTGTTCACCCGATCCCAGGACCAGGCTTCATCGAATATTCTTGGCAAGTGAAGGGTCATGTTGCTGCTATCCACTTCCACAAAACCCCGTGTGGCTTCTGCCTGAACGTAACCCTCAATGCCACTCCCCGCAGGTGCTGCTTCCCAGGCATCCACCGCCACCCCGTCAAGGTTCCCTTCCAGCCGGAAAAGTCCCGGCATGCTGCCATCAATTGCGGTATCCAGTTGCAGATTATCGATTTTTCCCCGTGGATTCAGAGTTTCCAATGCGACCCTGCCAGCATCTGGCAAAGGCAATGCATCGAGCACAATGGATGTCACCATGCCCAGTTCCAGGTCATTTGCCTGGATGTTCAACCCGGGCGCATCAGGCAATGCCTTTTCTATCCGCAACATTGATGTTTCCCAGGGTCTGTTACGCCAGTCCAGAGAAATATCCTGTATTTTCAGCAGCCAACCGGATGTAACAGTCGGCCACAAGCCGAAATCCATTGAAGTATTGGACAGATCAACCAGTGCACCATTTTCAGTATTTGCAGCCCGGGCCCTGATGTCAGCCAGACTTCCCTTGAATTCAGACAGGCCACCACTGGTTGCACGCACCCAGACACTGCCGCTTCCATTGAGCTCTGCAAGATCCCACGCAGGTGGAATGCGCTCTCCCAGCAAAGGCAATACATCCAGCTGTGTCACCTCAGCCCAAAGATCCAGCACAAAATCGCTATCAGGCTGGCCGGTCATAGCCATCGATACATGACTGGGGTTGTCCTGACCGTTTATACGCATCTGGATTTCAAGGTCGTGCTGCTCACCCAGATTTTCGATCTGCATAAACAGGGAGCTGAGAGAATAAGTATTGTCTGCTGCATCCTGCAGGACAAAACTGGATTCCCTCAACTCGATGCTGCGTGTGTTGAGAAGAAAATCGATGATGTTGTCGGTATAGTCTGCTCCGGCACTCTGTGAGCCGGCAAGTTTTATGTCACCTTGTGGTGTCTGTTCAAGGATCAGGCTGAGCCTGTTGACACTCATGCGATCTATTACAAGTTTGCCCTGCAACAGACTCAAGGGTGCATCGATAACAATATAGACTTCCGAAAAATTGAGGGGACTGGCATCGCCTGCCTGCGACAGCAGTTGAAGCCCGTTTACCTGCAGAACCGGGCTGAAACGGAACCAGCCACCAGACATGCCCGCAATGCTGACCGGGGCACCCAGCAAACCGGACAATTGTGATTCAACGCGTGCAACCTGACCGGCAATGCTGCCCATGAAGAGTCTGCCGGCAGTAGTATAAACCGCAAGCAGAACCAGCAGGACAAAAGCTGGCCAGAAACACACACGACTGAACAGGAAAAAGGCACCAGGCAGTTTTTTCGCCTGCACGATGCTGTCGTCACCGGCAACCCGGTCTGACATATATTCTCTGTTGTCGTTTTCTGTCATCACTGCCTGTTAATAGTGCTGCAGGGTCTGGTCCTTCATAGGGACTTCAGTACATCACCACATCGAATTGCTCGGTTGTATAAAGCGCTTCCACCCTGAAGCTGATACCAATCGATACCAGTTGTTCGAGATCTGCCACTGTCGAGGATTCTTCATCAAGCATCCTGTCAACCACCTCCTGGGAAGCCATCACCAGCAGGGCATTGTTTTCAAATGCGCGGGCAACACGGATGATTTCACGGAATATTTCATAGCAGACAGATTCGGCTGATTTTATATTTCCCCGGCCATGACAAACCGGACATTCCTCACACAGTATCTGTTGAAGACTTTCGCGGGTACGTTTTCTGGTCATTTCAACAAGTCCGAGTTCGGACAGTGGTGATATCCGTGTGCGAGCCGGATCCTTTTCCAGTGCCTTCTCAAGGGTTCGGAGCACCTGCCTCTGATGCTCCTCATCAAGCATGTCGATGAAATCAATAATGATAATCCCCCCGAGATTCCTCACCTTGAGCTGTCTCGCAATTGCCTTTGCTGCCTCGAGATTGGTTCTGAAGATTGTCTCTTCCTGGTTGCGGCTGCCAAGGAAGGCACCGGTATTCACATCAACGGTGGTCATGGCCTCGTTCTGGTCAATAACCAGATTCCCCCCGGATTTGAGTTTTACCGTACGACCCAGCGCTTTCTGTATTTCATCTTCAATACCATAGACATCAAACAACGGTCGCTCGCCAGCATATAGTTCAACACGCTGTTCTATTTCAGGGATGAACTCTCGCACGAATTCCATGACCTCGTTGTAGGTGCCTGCGTCATCCACACGGATACGTTCCACCTGGGGTTTCAGAAGGTCTCGCATTGCTCTGACATAAAGTACAAGATCACGATAGATAACCCTGACTTCACTGACAGCCTGCATTCTGCGATCTACAGCACCCCATACACGGCGCAGGAAATTGATATCTGACTCGAGCTCTGTCTCACTTACACCTTCTGCCGCTGTTCTCAGGATGAAGCCACCCCTGTCCTTGAGCCCCTGTTTTTCGGCACTTGATTCAAGCACTGACAACAGTCGGTTTCTTTCTTCTTCATTCTCTATGCGCTGGGATATGCCAAGATGGCGACTGCGGGGCATGTAGACGAGATACCGGGAAGCTATGGAAAGTTGCGTGGTCAACCGTGCCCCTTTGGAAGCAATGGGCTCCTTGACGACCTGGACAACAATGAACTTGCCCTCGTGCAGCAGCTGGGTAATGCTCTGTGACTGTGGATCCGGGTTTTCGAACCCATCCGCTTCCAGCTGGCAAATATCTGCTGCGTGGATAAACCCGGCTTTCTCGAGCCCTATATCAACAAACGCCGCCTGCATACCTGGCATGACCCTGACAACCTTGCCAATGTAGATGTTACCGACCGGTCCAAGGCGATTGTTGCGCTCTATATAGATTTCCTGCAGCAGCCCATGCTCGGTAAGTGCCACCCTGGTTTCCCTGGGTGTGGAGTTGATCAGGATTTCAATACTCACTTTGCAGCTCCCTCGAGCAGTGAAAGACCTGTAATTCCGACAGATGCCAACAACTGCAGTGTTTCGAACAGGGGCAGTCCCACGACGTTTGTGTAACTGCCTTCAATATGACTGACAAACATGGCTCCCATACCCTGGATACCATAGGCTCCTGCCTTGTCTGCCGGTTCTCCCGTTTCCCAGTATGCTTTCGCTTCCGCCAGGCTGATGTTTCTGAAACTGACATGGGTCCTGCTAATAGCAAGCTGCACCCGGGGGCTGTTTTCGCTTGCAAGTGCTACGGCAGTCAGTACTTCGTGCGACCTGCCGGACAGCAGCTGCAGCATCCTGACCGCATCATCCTGTGATAGAGGTTTTTCCAGCACGGCTTCGTTACATACCACGGTCGTGTCTGCAGCAAGCACCGGCAATCCTGCAGGTCTGCCGACATCCTGTATACCGGCGAGAGCCTTTTCCCCGGCCATTCGGCGCACATAGTCTGCAGCCGCTTCCCGCGGCAATCTGGTTTCATCTATATCCTGCGGCAACAGCATGAAACGCAGGCCAATCTGCCCCAAAAGCTCCTGTCTTCTGGGCGAGGCGGAAGCCAGGCAAATTGCCATTGCTGATTTTTCCGGATATGCAGACATTGACTACAAACAAGATCCTGATCGCCAAAACAAGACATTATCACCCATGCCGGCCGTGTCGACCATGCTGAAAGAAAGGCAAGCTGCGGTTGGTCTTTGGGGCAGGCAGTCACTATACTCCGCCCTCACCATGACCGACCTCCATTTCAAAGACAACTGCTTCCGGATGCTGCCCAATGAATCCGTACTGGACTGTCTGCTGCGTCATGGTCAGGCCATTCCCTATGCCTGCAAGGCGGGCATGTGTCAGGCTTGTCTGATCAAGGCAGTAGACTGCGAAGCCACCCCACACTCCCGCAAGTGGATCAAGCCGGCGCTGCAGGCCAAAGGCTATACACTGGCCTGCCAATGGTTTCCGGACGATGATGTCAAAGGGGAGTTGCCGGGAGTCGAGGACTTTTCGATTGCCGTAACTGTCTGTGAACTTACACCACTGAGCCCGTATGTCATGCGCATGCGCCTCACAATTGATGATCCTGCAACCCTGTTCAATTGTCGCCCTGGTCAATATGTGAGTCTTATCAATCCCCATGGCATTACCCGCAGTTATTCTGTTGCCAATGACCTTGTGGAGGAAGGTATGCTGGAGCTGCATGTCAGCCGGACAAGCCATGGCGTTTTTACCCGCTGGGTATTTGAGGAAGCCGCTGTGGGTATGCATCTGCATCTGAGAGGCCCCAATGGGGAATGTCACTACGATGATCGCGAAGGCAATGACTATCCTATGCTGCTGGCCGGCAACGGCACCGGACTTGCCCCTCTGTTCGGCATACTGCGGGATGCACTTGCCCGGGGACATGAAGGTCCCATTAGCCTGTTCCATGGAGGCCGTACTGCTGCCCATATTTATCTGCAAGGCCAACTTGACGCTTTACAAAAGCAATACCGGAATTTCTCGTATTTTCCCTGTATCGTGGAAAATAATGGCAAGTCGGGTTACCAGACCGGAAAACTGGAAAATGTCCTCGACCAACAATTCAGGTTTTCCGGAGCTGCCAGAACCAGGGCTTACCTGTGCGGCACACCAGAACTGGTGCACAGGCTGCGCAAACACATTTATCTCAAGGGTATTCGATCAGAGAATATCCACTGCGATCCCTTTACCGAACGAACAGTCGTGACCACAGGAGCCCCCTGAAAACCATGGATAATTTCATCGCCTTTATTGAAAGTTTTGTGGGGCCATTGTCCAGTCTGCTGACGAACACATTCGTTATCGGGGTAAGCCTGCTTTTCGCTTTTGCGGTGGTGCTGTATATCATCGATATAACCCAGACCAGGCATACCATCAGACGTAACTACCCGCTGATCGGTCGTTTTCGCTACCTTTTCGAACACCTGGGTGAATTCTTCCGCCAGTATTTCTATTCGCAGGACCGTGAGGAACAGCCTTTCAACCGGGCCCAGCGTTCCTGGGTATACCGGGCTGCCAAGAATCTGGATAACACCCAGGCTTTCGGTTCAACACGGGACAACGACAAGGAAGGTCACATCATTTTCGTCAATGCCGGTTTTCCCCTGCTGGAAGAGGAAGGTACCGTAATTGAACCGCTGGAATTCGGGCCTTATTGCCGAGAGCCCTACAGAACAAGCTCTCTGTTCAATATTTCAGGCATGAGTTACGGGGCCATTTCCAAACCTGCGGTTCGCGCGCTTTCCAGAGGAGCCGCCATGGCTGGATGCTGGCTATGCACCGGAGAAGGCGCACTCAGCGATTTCCATCTTGAAGGTGGCTGCGACATTGTGTTCCAGATAGGCACGGCCCGCTACGGCGTACGCGATGCAAAAGGCAACTACTCCGAAGACAAGCTGCGTAATCTTGGCCACATTCACCAGATAAAAATGATAGAACTCAAGCTCAGTCAGGGAGCGAAACCGGGCAAGGGCGGCATCCTGCCGGCAATCAAGGTTACAGAGGAAATTGCCACAATCAGGGGGATACCCCAGGGCATGGCATCCATAAGCCCCAATCGTCACCCCGATATTGCAAACAATCGTGAACTTCTGGAGCGCCTGGAATGGATACGGGTAATAACCGGAAAACCGGCAGGCATCAAACTGGTACTGGGAGATGTCAGTTGGCTGGAAGATCTTATGCAGACCATCGTGCAATTGGGGGAAAGAATGGCGCCGGATTTCATTACGCTGGACAGTGGTGATGGTGGCACTGGTGCGGCACCGATGAGCCTTATTGATGATTCCGGACTCGGGCTGCATGAATCGCTGCCGCTGCTGGTAAACAAACTGGAGCAATACAAGCTGCGAGACAGGATCAGGGTTATCGCCTCAGGCAAACTGATCAATCCGTCCGATGTAGCCTGGGCGCTGTGTGTGGGGGCCGATGCAGTGAACAATGCGCGCGGCTTCATGTTTTCACTCGGTTGTATCCAGGCCATGCAGTGCAACAAAAACACCTGCCCCACGGGAATCACCACCCATAACACCAAGCTGCAACGGGGGCTGGTTGCCAAGGACAAGGCCACAAGGGTAGCGAACTACCAGAAGAACATGATGAAGGAATTGCATGCCATCGCACATTCCTGTGGCGTAAAAAATCCCCGCCATCTTTCACGCCGGCATGCCAGGATTGTGAAAAGTGTGAGTCAGTCGGTCTCGCTGGTGGATTATTACGCCGACAAAACCTGATGGCCTGATATCCAAACCAATTGGAACGTGAAGATGGGCGCACCGATGTGCGCCCCTACGATATGTTTCTGCGACATTACGGCCAGTTGCTGCAATGCAATTGCAGCTCAGGCCTTTTGCTGGGCCTTGTGCCAACTTGCAACATCGGCAAATCGCACATCGCCTCCGAAAATATCCAGGGCACTACCTATGGTCAGATCGACTCTGCTGCGGCCGATGTTCCTGACCAGATTCAGATCACTCAACTGGTTTACCCCACCGGCATAGGTTACCGGCAAGGGACTGTGTGCTCCCAGCAATTCGACAAGCTCTTCTTCGATACCCTGCTTTTTGCCTTCCACATCCACACCATGCACCAGGAATTCAGCACAACTTTTTGCCAGCTTGTCGAGCAGAAATGCGTTGACCACTTCTTTGGTAAAACGCTGCCAACGATCAGTGACCACGTAGTATTTGTCTTTTTTCCTGCGACAGCTCAAATCCAGCACAAGCTTGTCACTGCCTACGGCAGATACAAGTTTTTCCAGTTTGTCGTAATCAATGGAACCATCTGAAAAAACACAGGAAGTGACAATTACATGGCTGGCACCTGCATCAAGGTAGGAACCGGCATTTTCGGGGTTTACCCCTCCTCCGTACTGCATGCCACCGGGCCATGCCCCCAAAGCATTGAATGCAGCCTGCTGGTTACCTTTGCCCAGGGAAATGACATGGCCACCAGGCATTTCAGACTCACGGTACAGCCTCGCATAGTCCGCCGGCTCCCTGTCTGAAGCAAAATTGGTTCGCAAAAGGGTTTCATCATCGTCGTAAAGCGATGAACCGACTATCTGCACGACTTTTCCATCGTGCAGATCTATACAGGGACGAAATCTCATTTGATTGAAGCCGTACTGGACAGGGAACCTTTTTACCGGCTCCCCGATGCCTACATGGAGCGGAGTTCGCCGTAGATAACGGCAACCAGATCATCACCGGCAGTAGCGACACCAGCCGACCACTGTGCATCATATTCTGCGGTAGGTTTGGATGCCTGTATCTGCTCCAGGGTCATGCCAGCGTCGACACCTGCCTTTACCCGATCGCGTATCGTGGTGAACATCTGCAGCTGTGATGCCACTTCATTCCTGTCACTGACCACCCCATGACCCGGCAGGAATCTGGTGTTTTCATCTGATATATCCAGCAGTATCTCATAACCGGCCATGATGCCATAGAAAGAACCATTGGCGTTGCCATCTGCTCTCGGGTAACCCGTAGTACGGAACACGTCGCCTGTGTGAATGAGGTTCGCATCGCGGAAAACCACAAAAGAGTCGCCGTCAGTATGTGCAGGAGCAACATGGAAGGCATGGATATCATGGCCATTGAGATGCAGATCGATACTGTCTGCATAGGTTATCACGGGCAGTCCTGCCTTTTGTTCCGAGGTCAACGCCCTTTGCAGATCACCATTGGTAAAACCGGCCTGCAGTCTGGTGCGAACATTTTCATTCGAAATGATTACAACACCGGCCTGACCCAGATTCTGGTTACCACCTACATGATCGCCGTGGTAATGGGTATTGAGCAGAAACCGGATTGGCTGGTCGCTTAGCGAAGCAACTGCGGCAATGATCTTCTCAGTAAGGGGAGCAAACTGGTCATCAATCAGGAAAACGCCGTCGTCTCCTACAGATACCCCGATATTGCCACCCTGCCCTTCGAGGAAATAAAGTCCGTCACCCAGTGAATGGGGAACAATCTGCACATTGCTGAAATCCTGCTGTGCTGATACTGCAGCAGCACTTGTCATTGCTGCAGACAGAATGAAGATTCTGGAAAAGACTTTCATGGCATCCCCCTGGATAGTCCTGTAAGCAAGGATTGCAAGCATACCCCAGTATCGGGCCGTGTTTCACCAGTCATGTATTTTTGACCGATGTAACTGGCTCCAACCAGCAATCGAATTCCAGGATCCGGCTCCGGGAGGTTTTGAGCAGGGAACCAATATGGTGCATACAGGATGGATTTTGTCTGCCTGCAGTACTTTGCAGGCACACAAATCCTCCACCACAATCAATTGAAAAATATATTGGGGGCAAAGGCTTCAATTTAATTGCCTGCCATATTTCCCTGTGGCAGACTTGAGTCTTCTCAAGGCAACCAAACGTAAGCGTTATGTTGCGAAATGACCGGGCTCTCATGCCTTTGTCTGCAATCTCCCAGGGAGCTGCAGCCATGAATGAGTGGTCAGTTTGAGAGCCCAGCCTCACTATAGAGTGCCACATGGCAGCAGGTCTGCCGGGAGGGTACTCGTCACCGCCTAAAATTCATCTACCACCCCGACAACAAGGCCAGAACCGGCTTATTGTGCGTTGTGGTGTGTGCCATGCAGTAAACCCGTACTTTTCAGTAATTCAGCGGAGGCAGTACTATGGCAAGAAGAGCTCATGCAAAACGTCAGCTCAAATTCAACGGTGAACACGAGTCCCAACATTACCGGGAAACAAGACGCAAGGACTCAAGATCGAAAGGCAAACGCAGCAAACAGTACGAAGACAGCAACATCGTCGACATCTCTTCTCGCAGCAACCAGCTCGCGACAGCCTACTCTCCCCATCGAATCCGTTCGCCGCTCACGGCACGAACAGAAGCCCAGCAAAGTTACATCAATGCCATCAAGAACAACTGCCTGACTTTCGGCATAGGACCGGCCGGCACCGGCAAATCCTATTGTGCCGGAGCATTGGCAGCTGAAGCACTGGAGTCTGGTCGCATTGAACGTATCATCCTGACAAGACCTGCGGTTGAAGCCGGTGAACATCTGGGTTTTCTGCCCGGAGAGCTGGAAGACAAATATGCAGTTTATATAGATGCCTTCCGGGACATCCTCAATGAAAGACTGGGACAGGGAGTGGTGGATTATTGTCTGCGACACGGTCGTATCGTTGGCGCTCCTCTGGCCTACATGCGCGGCAAAACCTTCAACAACAACACCTTTGTCATTCTTGATGAGGCTCAGAACACAACACCTGAACAGATGAAAATGTTTCTTACCCGTATTGGGGAAAATTCCAGGGTAGTGATCAATGGAGACATACGCCAAAGCGATATCCGGGGGCCTAACGGCCTTGCAGATGCAATCGAGCGCCTGCGCGACCTGCCGGGTGTGCATGTGCATGCTTTCGAGCGCTGCGACATAGTAAGAAGTGGTCTGGTACGTCACATACTCGACCGTTACGAACCGGGTTAACAGCCGGTTCCACTCTCACCATATTTGCCAATTCCGCTGAACCGGCATGGACGCCGGTGATGGAGGGCAGGATGGATTGACCTGCCACAGTCACCCATCTCTTTTGTTTCCCGTATAATCACCCGG
Source organism: Gammaproteobacteria bacterium (assembly GCA_030831125.1). Taxonomy (GTDB): domain Bacteria; phylum Pseudomonadota; class Gammaproteobacteria; order Pseudomonadales; family Pseudohongiellaceae; genus CAILUG01. The sequence goes on along the minus strand of JAURLQ010000138.1, from coordinate 20,258 downwards.
CTTTCCAATGCACCAGGAAACTATTTCTGCATCATGAACAGTCTGGATCAACAGGTACTCAGTCAACTCAGCCAATGGCTTCAGGCATCAAAACAATGCTGGCTGTGTACCATTACCGAAACTTTCGGCTCATCTCCCCGCCCTGCCGGTTCTTTGCTGGCCTGCAATGAAGATGGCCTGTATTGCGGCTCACTTTCCGGAGGTTGTGTGGAAGACAATCTCAGGGAAAGCATTTTCAAGGGAGAACTGGCCAGCTACAAACCACAGCTCATTCGTTACGGGGTTGCCGTTGAAGATGTCCTGAAACTCGGACTGCCGTGCGGCGGCAGCCTGGAAGTCCTTGTAGAACCTGTCAGCCCGAAACTTGCTGATCTGTACCTGGATCTTTCTGAAAGGGTCGCCATGCGTGAACTGATCGCCCGGCATGTGGATATCGCCAGTGGTGAAACCACACTTGTTCCTGTTGAAAAATTCACACCCATTGCCGTGAATGAGGGCAAGATGGTGCATACCTACGGCCCCTCATTCCAGCTGCTGCTGATAGGTGCAGTGCAGGTTGCCTGGTATCTCGCCGAAATGGCGCACACACTCGACTATGAAGTAGAAGTTTGCGATCCACGCGAAGAGCTGGTCAATAATGCCCCGCAATCCCGTGCCCGCGTTGTTGCCAGCTTGCCGGACGACTGGCTGCGCAGCAAACAGCTCGATCAGCAAACTGCAATCGTTGCACTGTGCCATGATCCCCGGATAGATGACATGGCCCTGATGGAAGCGTTGCCATCCGACGCTTTCTATGTTGGCGCCATGGGATCAATGCGCACTTCAGCAGATCGACGCAAAAGACTGCTTGCCCTGGACCTTGATGAAGCGCAGATTGCCAGACTGCATGCGCCGGTGGGCCTGTCCATAGGCAGCAAAACCCCACCAGAAATCGCCGTAGCCATACTGGCGGAACTGACCAGTCTCCGGGCCGGCAAGAACGGCTCCTGAAGATGACAGGAACCAATGTGGGTTGCCTGGTACTGGCTGCCGGAAGCAGCAAACGCTTTGGCAGTGACAAACGTCTTTCAGGATTCGGGGACAAGTTTCTGCTGCAGCATGTGCTGGCAAACATCCCTGATGGCTTCTGCGAAAAACTGGTAGTGCTGTCGGACGGAGATAAATCGCTTTCAAGCCTGATTGGTGATGACTGGCAAATTGTCTATGCACCAGAGTCAGGGAAAGGAATGGGATACAGTCTTGCTGCCGGGCTTTCAGTTGCCCGGGATTGGGATGCTGCCCTGGTAGCGCTGGCAGATATGCCCTGGGTCACTGCGGAGTCCTATACAGCCATCAGGCAACAGCTTGGTCCGGATAATCTGGTGGTGCCGCAATACAAGGGTAAACGTGGAAATCCAGTTGGTATCGGCAGGCAGTATTTCGACAGGCTGTCAAAGGCGCAGGGTGATCAGGGCGCAAGAGCTCTGTTCAGGGACGATTCGGTGAATCTGAAGACCCTTGCAGTCGATGATCCGGGCATACTCCGGGACATAGATACCCCGCAAGATCTCTGAGAATGGGAAGTTCAAACAGCCAGCATTGCTCCTTCAGGCATGCGGTTGGGCTGCGACAACCAACCCGGCTCCTTTTCTTCTTCTTTGATACTGCAGGTACTACTGAGGATATCGACCAGATCCTGGAGTGTGCTGGCACTACCGGCTTGCGGGCTGACTTGTGCGAGTGTTGCCCGGAAGTACATCTCGGCTGGACTGCATTGCTTGATCATCTGGCTCATGGCCTGCCACCTGTGAAATTGCGTTTGTTGCAGGGTGAATTTACAGCTGCCGGGCTTCATGGACTGTTAAGTGACTCACAAAAGTCCATGAATTGGCTGCAATTCCGGATAAATGTGACACAGAGCAAAAAAAAGCCCGGCTTAGCCGGGCTTTGAACTCATCATCATCATTTGGGGAGAGTGTTCAGGGGGAAAATCCTTCACACACTGCTTTAGTGTGTCCCGTTCACGAAAAGTTCCATGAAAATGAAAATTTTTTCGAAAAGCGATCAAAACTGGGACTCAGGCAGGTTCACTACCATCCCGTCAAGGGCTTCTGTTACAACAATCTGGCAGCTCAATCTGCTGTTCGCGCGGGGTTCCAGCACACATTCGAGCATATCCCTTTCCATGCCATCGGGTGGGGTCAGTTTACCCAGCCAGGCTTCGTCCACATAGCAATGGCAGGTGGCACAACTGCAGGAACCGCCACACTCGCCAACGATCCCATCGATCAGGTTATCCACGGCACCCTGCATGACCGAGGTTCCGGCGGGAACTTCGACTTCAATACTTGATCCGTCATGGTTGACATAGATGATCTGGGGCATGGATATTCCTCTTCAAATTCTGATCCGGGCACCTGGGGCTGCTGTCTGAGCCCCGCAAAAGCCGGGCATTATACCGATTGTTGGCAGTCTCGCCATTTATAGCCGATTCTGGACAGGTAATTGTGGTGCTGTTCGGGGGTGCGTAATCGGTCTGCACACATTTACAGCATGAAATTACTGTGCACTGCTGCTCACGGACTACCCATCACTGATTCAAGACGCTATATTTGCCCGCTCTGAGCTGCCTTGGTCCTCTTCAGGGGTGGTGTTGCTGTTCCTTCTGTACAAGGAGGGACACAGACAACAGGCATTAGTCGGGCAGCCAAGAATTCAATTCACCAAAACAAAAGGAAATTTTCCATGAAATCACGTGCAGCAGTTGCCTTCGGGGCCGGCAAACCACTCGAAATTGTCGAAGTGGATGTAGAAGGACCGAAGGAAGGTGAAGTCCTTGTAGAACTCAAGGCTACCGGCGTTTGCCATACCGATGCCTTCACCCTTAGCGGAGACGATCCTGAAGGCGCCTTCCCCGCAATTCTTGGTCATGAAGGTGCAGGCGTTGTGGTCGATGTAGGCCCTGGCGTCAAGGGTCTGAAAAAAGGCGACCACGTGATTCCGCTTTACACTGCCGAATGTCGTGAATGCGAATACTGTCTGCATCCCCGTACCAACCTGTGCCAGAAAGTGCGTTCAACCCAGGGCAAAGGCCTGATGCCTGATGGCACCAGCCGCTTCTCCTTTGAAGGCAAACCCATTCTGCATTACATGGGCTGCTCCACCTTTTCCAACTACACCGTACTACCCGAAATTTCACTGGCCAAGGTTCGTGAAGACGCTCCCTTTGAAACCATCTGCTACATCGGTTGTGGTGTTACCACTGGTGTAGGTGCCGTGGTCTTCCAGGCCAAGGTTGAAATAGGCTCCACTGTTGCCGTTTTCGGTCTGGGTGGTATTGGCCTCAACGTAATCCAGGGTGCAAAACTGGCCGGCGCCAGCCGCATAATCGGTATCGACCTGAACCCGAAACGTGAAGCACTCGGCAAGCAGTTCGGCATGACCGACTTCATCAATCCGAAGGATGTCGAGAGCGTTGTGGATCACATCGTCCAGATGACTGGTGGTGTTGACTACAGCTTCGAATGTATCGGCAATGTAAAAGTCATGCGTCAGGCGCTGGAATGTACCCACAAGGGCTGGGGACAATCCTTCATCATCGGTGTGGCAGGAGCAGGTCAGGAAATTTCCACTCGCCCCTTCCAACTGGTAACCGGACGCTCCTGGCGTGGCACAGCATTCGGTGGTGCCCGTGGCCGTACCGACGTACCGAAAATCGTGGACTGGTACATGGACAAGAAGATCAAGATCGACGAAATGATCACCCACACCATGCCACTGGACAAGATCAACGATGCTTTCCACCTGATGCATGCAGGCGAAAGTATCCGCTCCGTAGTAATCTACTGAGCAAAGCAGTAACCGAAGGGGTCAGTCACCTGGCCCCTTTTTTATTTCTGAAGATGCTGTCTGCTGGAAGGTGCAAGAGTGAACCTTCATCCGCACCAGCCCTGATCGATACTTAACGGCAGGTTTACTCTGACACCTGCACGTCAGTCTTGTGAAACGCAAGCTGCCAACAAAGAGGTATTACCATGAGTCTTGAACAAGTCAGCGCCAACAGGATGTTTGGCGGACAACAGATCAAATTCAAACATGCATCCAGTGTGCTTGGCTGCAACATGATCTTTTCTGTATTCCTGCCTCCCAATGCAAAGGAAGGCAGCAAGGTTCCCGTAATTTACTGGCTGTCTGGCCTCACCTGCACGGATGACAATTTTGTGCAGAAAGCCGGCGCTCAGCAGTATGCAGCAGAAGCTGGTGTTGCCATTGTATGTCCCGATACCAGCCCTCGCGGTGATGATGTGCCTGATGACCCGGAAAAGGCCTACGACTTCGGACTTGGTGCCGGATTCTATGTGAACGCCACCCAGAATCCCTGGTCAAAGAATTACCACATGTATGATTACGTCACGAGTGAATTGCCCAAGGTACTGGAACACAGCAACCTGCCGCTTGATACAGCAAACTGTTCAATAATGGGTCACTCTATGGGAGGCCATGGCGCCCTGACCATTGCGCTGAAGAATCCCGGCGTATACAAGGCTGTTTCTGCATTTTCTCCTATCTGCTCACCCATGAACTGCCCCTGGGGCGAAAAGGCTCTGGGCAATTACATTGGCAGCAACAAGGCCGACTGGGAACAGTATGATACCTGTGCGCTGATTCCCGGCGCGAAAGAAAGGCTCCATATACTGGTTGACCAGGGTCAGGATGACAATTTCCTGGCAGGCCAGCTCAAACCGGAACTGCTGCAGGCTGCATGTCAGGCAGCAAAACATCCGCTGACCCTGCGCATGCACGCCGGTTATGATCACAGCTACTTTTTCATCGCTTCATTCATAGCTGATCACATTATCCATCACGCAGAAGCGCTCTGGGACTGATCAGCAGCAAGGTTGAATGATGGGGAGCTAGCTCCCCATCATTTTGACTACTCATTATCTGATTTTACTGTATCCAAAGCATGCAGTAGATTACTGTTAACTGCATATACACTACCTGCAACCAGCAAAGCCCCATGATTGAACTTCAATCTCCAGTAAGCGACCTGCGCCTGGCTCTGGTACAAAGCGAACTTGAGTGGCAGGCAGCCGAGCGTAACAGGGAACTGTTACAGCTGCAGATGCAAAAACTGCAGGGCAAGTGCGACATCATCATTCTGCCTGAAATGTTCACCAGTGCTTTCGCCACTGGGAGTGGTGCAATTGCAGAGTCACATCCCGGTACCACACTGGCATGGATGCTTGAGATGTCACGCAGTCTGGATGCTGCAATTACCGGCAGCATAGCAGTGATCGTTGATGGCCAAAAATACAACCGCCTGTTGTTTGTTACTCCGGATGGTGGCAGTCATACCTATGACAAGGTGCATCTGTTCCGCATGCTGGGAGAAGACAAACGCTACAGTGCTGGCAAAAGTCGTCTGATGCTCAGCTTCAGGGGATGGAAAATATTTCCGATCGTCTGTTACGACCTGCGCTTTCCGGTATTCTGTCGCTCTACAAGACAACAAGCCTGGGATCTGATGATCTGTGTTGCCAACTGGCCGGCAGCCCGCAATACCCACTGGCGAACCCTGCTGCAGGCGCGGGCAATTGAGAATCTCGGTTTTGTTGCTGGCGTGAACCGCACAGGACGCGATGGCAACGATCTGGACTACATTGGTCACAGCGCTGTGATATCTCCTATGGGTGAGGAGCAGCTGCAGGCCGGCAATGAACAGGGAGTATTCACGACAACAGTCTCTGCTGCTGCACTGGCTGCATGGCGCAGGCAGTTTCCAGCGTGGATGGATGCAGATGAATTTGAACTGCTGGACTGCAAATGAGCCTGCCGCGCGTTTATCTGATCGACTCCAGCATCTATATTTTCAGGGCCTGGTACATTTACGACGCAAGCATTATCGACAGGGATGGCAATCCTGCCAATGCCGTATTCGGCTTCGCTGATTTTCTTTACCAGCTTATCCGGCAGAAACAACCCTCACATGTGGCCTGCGCATTCGATGCCAGCCAGACTTCTTCCTATCGCAAGGAACTTTATCCACAGTACAAGGCAAACCGTGAACCTGCCCCTGACGAACTCAAGGTCCAGTTTGCCCTGTGCAGGGAATTCTGTCGTGCCATAGGCCTCGCAGAATTCGGCAGTGACAGGTTCGAGGCTGACGATATTATCGGCACACTTGCCGAACATTACCGCAATCAGGGCTTTGCAATAACAGTGGTCAGTGCCGACAAGGATCTGGCACAGCTGATTACCGGTGATGAAGACCAGTGGTGGGATTTTGCCAGGGGCAATCTGCTGGATCGCACCGGAGTCAAACAGCATTTTGGTGTGCATCCCCACCAGATTGCGGACATGCTGGCGCTTTCCGGAGACAAGGTGGACAACATCCCCGGCATCCCCGGAGTTGGTTATACAACTGCAGCGAGACTGCTGCAGAAGTTCGAGACTGTTGAAACCCTGCTGGAGAATATCGAGCATATTGCTGCAATGAAATTCAGGGGAGCTGCCAGAGTGCAGGCTTTGCTGCACAGCCACGCCCATATGCTGCCACTCAATAAACAGCTGACCACAGTGGTTACAGACATGACATTTTCGCAGCAGCCGGATATCACCCTGAAAGGTCTGGATAACCCTGTGTTTGAAGAGCTTATGGAAAGGCTTGCACACGGGAGTGCGCTGCAGCAGCGCTGGCTGAACCTATTGGGACAGCTGTGAACAAACCAGGTCAAAGATACAAACAGATCTGACCCTGCAGGATGGGCGCACTGATGTGCGCCCCTGCGGTCAGATGACAGATGCCAGAGAGCAGAAGTCAGACACTCAATATTTGCTACTTGATCGGAATACTCTTGCTCTTGATTGCGTGCGGTGCTGCACGTGGAATATCAAGGGTCAGCACACCATCATTGAAACTCGCGCTGATATTTGCCTCGTCAATATCGTTGCCCAATGAAAAACTGCGCGTATATTTTCCGTAACGGCGCTCCTGCCTGATTACTCTTCCTTTTTCCTTCTGCTCCTTTTCTTCCTTGTGCTCTGCGCTCAATGTCAGCACATTGCTGTCAACCGTAATTGAAATATCTTCTTTTTTCAGGCCCGGGAAATCGGCTTTCAAGGCGTAACCCTTATCAGTTTCGTGTATATCGACAGCCAACATGGACTGTTCTGCCCTTGTTTCCGGCAAAAGACGAAAAGCCGGCATTTCCTGGTCAAACCATCTATCGAGCAGGGATGTTCTTGGTATAAGGTTCATTTTCAGTTTCCTCCTCATGGCAATTGAAAGAAATACACTGCTTGCGACTGTAAAATTGGTGCACAGAAAGCGCTTTCAAGAGACAATGACCCCCAGCTGTTACTGTCTTTTGACCTGCATCAAAGTCCCATATGAAACCCTGATGCTTTGACGTCAAAGCATTTATTCATTACCTCCAATATGCACTTGCACAGAATATTTTCAGTCGCCTGTCTGCTCCCGGCTTTTTGGGTTCTTGCCAAACCTGTGCAGGCCCAGGAAGATAACAAGCCTTTTTTCGGGCTGGGCTGGCTCGACCAGACGAGGGACTTCAGCAGCAACCGTGCTGATGCCATGGCCCAGAGTCTCGACCGTTTTTTTGGTGTTCCCCGCAGCGATGTTGAAGCCGCCTATTCTTCGCTCAGACTGATTACTGAATCACGCTGGAATGAAAATGAAGGCATGGACTACAGGCTTCGGCTGAGGGGCACTGTCCATCTACCGGGGGTTACAGAACGACTTCGCCTGATTTTTTCGGAAGACCAGGGTGAAGGTACCAGTTATTACAACCAGAATGAGCTGCTGGAAAAACCCCGCAGCACCAGACTCAATCTGGAACTGAATCTGGGCGAAAACGACAACCATCGCATTGACTTTCGGGTAGGCCTGAGATCCAGCCTGAAATTGCGCAGCAGCGTGCGATACCGCTATACCAAACCGTTGGGCGAAAAATACTTCAACCGGTTTACCCAGAGCCTGTATTTCATAGATGGCAAGGGTTTTGGCAGTTTCAGCCAGTACCAGCTGGACAAGAGTTTCGATAATGACCAGATTTTGCGCTGGTCAAACGAACTCAAGGCTGAAGAATCATTCGACGGTCTGGAATGGAGCAGCTCTCTGCAACAACTCTGGCGCTTCTCTGATACCGGAGGTCTCAGCGTGTTCGCCCGGGTGGCCGGCAATACCGAGCACGACTATACCGCCCTGTATCAGGTCGGTTTGCGGATAAGGCGCAACTTTTCACGTCCCTGGCTGTTCTGGGAACTGGGCCCGGGTTACAGCTGGGAAAAACAGGCATCCCATCTGCCACGCGATGGCAGCGCATTTCTGGTAGCCAGACTCGAAATGGCCATTGGCCGCCAGCAATAATCCGGTTTCCTGATCATGCATACTGACAACTCACGCGCTGCCTTGCGGGACGCCTTGCCATTGACCCTGATGGCGGCAATCGCAGCGCTGACACCTCTTGCTGTTGATATGTATCTGCCAGCAATGCCGCAGATTGCGCAGTGGATGGCCACTGAAATCAGTACTATCCAGAACTCGCTGAGTGTCTTCCTCATCGGCTTCGGGGAAGGCCTGCTGATATTCGGCCCATTGTCCGACCGTTATGGCAGGCGCCCGTTAGCCCTTTTCGGCCTTGCCGGCTTTGCCTTTGCCAGTCTGTTGCTGGTACTGAGCACCAGCGCAGAAATGTTTCTGGTCAGCCGTCTGCTGCAGGGACTGCTGGGCAGTGCTGCAACTGTTACCATCCCCGCCATCGTGCGTGACTGCTTTGGCAAGGACACTGCCAGAGGGATGTCGTCAGTCAACATGATCATGCTGATTGCTCCCCTGCTTGCCCCATTGATTGGCTCAACGATACTGGGCTTTGCCCCATGGCAAGGGATCTTCCTGTTTCTGACACTTTATCCGTTCGTCCTGCTTGTGCTGACATGGAAGCTGTTGCCGGAAACAATGGAGCCTGATCCGGAGGCATCGCGCAGCAAACTGACCCTGCTTGGCAATTACCGGCTTATTCTTGGCAATCGCAGCGTTTGGCCCGACCTCTTGACCCAGGCCTGCTCTTCCTTTGCCTTCTTCACCTATCTGACTGCCGTATCGTTCATCTACATTACCTACTATGGTGTTAGCGAAACCATGTTCGGCATACTGTTTGCCATTTCTGCCATGGCCCTGATCCTTGCCAATTTCATCAATGTCAGAATCGTGTCGCGCTTCGGCCCAAGAAGTTTGATGAGAACAGCGCAATTGCTCGGCACGCTGGTTACCGGGCTTTTGATACTGGTTACCATGCTGGATTGGGGACTGGTTCCCACCGTGATCTGCTTTTTCCTGCTTGTGGGTTGCCTTGGCATTGCGTCGGTAAACACAGCTTCACTGATCCTGATTGCCTTTCCCAGACAGGCCAGTTCAGCCTCTGCGGTAACAGGCACCCTGCGTTTCGGCTGTGGCGCGCTGGCGGGCCCTTTGCTGGCCTGGATCTACGATGGCACCCCTTTGCCGGTTGCGGTGCTTCTGTTGGTTGCCATGAGCTGCACAGTGCTTATCCAGTTCCTCAGAAGTCGATCAGCCAGCCACCTGCCGGATTGAACCATTGACTCCGTCTATTCGCGCCGGGGCTACCTGATATCCATTAACACCCAGTGACCCGCCATGAAATATCACTGAAATTCAACAGCTAATTACTGTAGTTGGATCTGAGACCGTCTGCGGCAAGGATGCCGCAGTCGAGCCCCCATGGATGGGTTTACGGCGTGTCGAAGAAACAACTACAGTAATTCGCAATACCAATTGATATTTATCATTTCAAACCGGTTCACTACCCGTACCTGTTGGTCCTGTAATTGCGCAGGCAAGATGGAGTATAGTGCTATGGTTAAAAGCAACTGAAGTCCTGTATTGACCGAAAGGTTCCTGATGAAGCTGATCAAACCACTCTTGTTGATTGTTGTAGCCTGTTTTGCATTTCCGGTATTCGCCCAGGAAGGTTACCCCCTGGACGGCACCTGGCGTGGTGAATGGGGAATGGCTGGTGGCGAACAAACGCTCGCTGTGGTTGTCATGGACTGGGATGGCACCACAATCAATGGCCGTATCAATCCCGGCCGCAATACAATCAGCTTTACCAATGCAACGCTGGATGCCGCCGGGTGGCGCGTGCATATTGATGCACAAACCCGGGACGGCCAGCCGGTTGTCATTGATGGTGTGCTGGGTGAGCTGGGCTCCTACAATCGTACGCTCACTGGCACCTGGACCCAGAATGGCATGACCTACCCACTTGTGCTGACCAGGGAGTAAGCAAGAACATGAAAGCAGCAGTCAAGCACAGCTCCCTGTTGATCCTGGCCATGTTACTGGCCGGATGCGGTGGCGATACAGGTACCGAGGCAGCTATTGAAAATACCGTCACCACACAGGCCGCATCAGCAAGCACGCCCACCCCCCGCTATGAAGATGGCCTGGTGCGCTTCGACCGCATGCCCGGTGAAAGCGGATACTGGGCAAACCCCTCCATGCATTCACTGGTCGAAAAGGGTGTGAATGTACCAATGGATGAACGGGGCTTGCTCGCAAACCCCGATGATGCCACCAAAGTGGCACCGTTCATGGACTGGTCTGTGGCACTTTACAAATACCGACAGGCAAACGGGCTCAGGGATGATCCGGTCAATGCCTGTATTTCACCTGCAGGTCCGCGTCATCTGATGGATCCAAAGGGTTTCAGGATGATCCACGATCGCAATTTCGACAGATTCTATGTGCTGTTCGGAGGAGGCAATCGTAACTGGCGGCACATTGAGCTTGATGGTCGCCCAGCACCAGATCTGGATGAAGTGGTTGGTACCTATTTCGGCTATTCGCGCGGCCACTGGGAAGACGACACGCTGGTAGTGGAATCCACCGGTTTCAATGATCGCTTCTGGTTCAGCAACGGCGGGCTGCCCCATACACCTGCCCTGAAACTGACTGAACGTTTTACCAGAGTGGATCACGACACACTCATATATAACGTCACTGTCGATGACCCTCGCACCTACACCAGACCCTGGGTGGCAGAATGGTCCCTGCATTGGGTAGAGGGTGATATTGAAGAGCAGTTCTGCGAGCAGTAACAGACCGGAAGCAAGGCCCCTGCCCGCAAAAGGGAAAAACATGAACAACCGGGAAACGGGCCAAGAAGCCGTTTCCTTGAAGAGGAAAGTGCAATGAAAACTTTGATTAAACTGTTGACTGCAACATGTTGTGCGCTGGTGATGGTTCAGCAGGTATTTGCCCATCACTCATTTTCTGCCCAGTACGACAGCACCAAGGTGGTCAACCTGAAAGGCTGGGTTACCAGGATCGAGTGGTACAACCCGCATGTATATTTCTACATTGACGTAGAGAATCCGGAAACCGGCACCATAGAAAACTGGGGTATAGAAATGGGTCCCCCGCACATGCTGCAGAACAGCGGCTGGAAAAAGAACTCCATGGCGATAGGTGACGAATTGCTGGTTGAAGCCACACGTGCCCGTGATGGCAGCCTTACAGCAAATGCCCGCAGCGTAACGCTTTCACAAACAGGTGAAGTGCTTGGCGCTGCATCGAGCGAACAACAAACTCTCACCGGTGGTGGCAGGAACAGGGAATAACCCAAATGAAAGGGGACAAAGCCATGAAGCAACTGAACAGCCTGGCGCTTGTTATAACTCTGCTTGTTGCAGGCACAGGTACTGTGCAGGCACAGGCTGCAGAAGAGGCTGAAGAGCGCATTGTGCCGCGTAACGAGTTCGGGCATATCAGTTTTGCCGGCACCCCGGATCATCCCGGCAACTGGAACGGACTGCTCGGATCACTGGCCAATCGAAACCCCAACCAGCGTGGCAATATTCCTGAAAACCTGCCCTATGATAAGGTGCCGTTTCTGCCATGGGCAAAGGAACTGCACGCCCAGCGCCTGACTGAAGGCGGAGCCAGTGACCCGCATACACGCTGTAAACCTTCAGGTGGTGCGCGCATGTTCCATACGCCCTATGGTCTGGAAATCCTCGATACCGGTGATCAGGTGTTCATTATTGGCGTTGGCTCACCACATTCCTGGCGGCAGATTTTCATGGATGGCCGTGAACACCCTGCCGACCTTGAACCAGGCTGGTACGGCCATTCTGTTGGCCACTGGGAAGGTGACACACTGGTGGTTGATACTGTGGGCTTTCTGGGTGATGACAAGTTCTGGATCACAAGGGATGGTTATCCGCACACTGAACAGCTGCATACCATCGAACGCTTTTCGAGACCTGACTTCGACACCCTGCGTTACGAAATGACCATAGATGATCCCGGTGCCTACTCACGGCAATGGACCGGCGGCTGGTTCCTGACTTTCGGGGATGGCAACGAGCCTTTCGATTATCTTTGTCAGGAAAACAATCTCGACCCTATTCGCATGCTGGGTACCGATCAGTAGTTTTCTGTAGTCCCGCACTGAAGCATTTCTGCTCTTCAGTGCGGCGACAACTTTCCATACATTAAGAAGCCATCATCAAACAGGCATAAGTTCTTTATCAATCGGGCCTGTTGCTGCCCGGCACCCTGATGTCCTCCACCATACTCTGCACTTCCAAAGGCGGCGCTGGTGTATACCTGCTCACCAACAATGCCACCGCAAAATTGAAGAGCATGCCGACTGCACCGATACCTTCGGGTGAAATACCGAACCACCAGTTGTCTGCATTGTCGGCAGCAGGGTTGTAAAACCTGAAATACAGGATATAGAGCGCAGTAAAGGTAATTCCCGTAATCATGCCGGCAATGGCCCCTTCCCTGTTCATTCTCACTGAAAAAATTCCCAGTACGATAACCGGAAAGAATGATGAAGCCGCAAGCCCGAAAGCAAATGCCACTACCTGGGCCACAAATCCGGGTGGATTGATCCCGAAATATCCCGCAACAAGGATGGCAAAGAATATGGCAATGCGTGCACAGCGCAGTTCCTGCTTTTCGGAAATGCCCGGCATCAAATTGCGCTTCAGCAGGTCGTGGGATATTGCGGTGGAAATGACAAGCAACAAACCTGCTGCAGTTGACAGGGCAGCAGCAAGTCCACCAGCTGCCACCAGCGCAACAACCCAGTTTGGCAACCCGGCAATCTCGGGATTGGCCAGCACCATGATATCCCTGTCGACTGTCAGTTCATTGACTGCAGCATCGGCTACATACTGGATTCGGCCATCACCATTCTTGTCCTCGAAAACGATCAGATTAGTGGCTTCCCAGGTTCTGAACCATTCAGGCATGTCAATGTAAGCCGCATTGCTGACAGTGTTCAAAAGGTTCATACGGGCAAAGGCTGCCACTGCAGGAGCGGTGGTGTAGAGAATTGCAATGAACAGCAGCGCATATCCGGCAGATTTTCTGGCAGCACGCACACTGGGTACGGTGAAGAAGCGGATGATCACGTGCGGCAATCCGGCGGTACCCATCATCAGCGCTGCGGTGATACACAGCACATCCAGGGTACTGCGTACACCATCGGTATAGGCAGCAAAACCCAGCTCTTCATTGAGTCCGTCTAGTCTGTCGAGCAGATAACCGCCTCCGAAACTTTCTTTCATTTCACTGCCAAAACCCAACTGTGGAATCGGGTTACCCGTAAGCAGCAGGGAGATGAAAATGGCAGGCACCATGAATGCGAAGATCAGCACACAGTACTGAGCCACCTGCGTATAGGTAATGCCTTTCATGCCACCCAGCACTGCGTAGAAAAACACGATTCCCATGCCTATAACCACGCCGGTATTGATATCCACTTCCAGAAAACGGGAAAAAACAACTCCTACACCCCGCATCTGGCCGGCAACATAAGTGAAGGAAACAAACAGGGCACAGACAACGGCGACCAGTCTGGCAGTCTGGCTGTAGTACCTGTCGCCAATGAAATCCGGCACCGTGAACTTGCCGAAATCCCGCAGGTAAGGTGCAATCATCAATGCCAGCAACACATAGCCACCGGTCCAGCCCATCAGGTAGACAGCACCGTCACGCCCCATGAAGGCCACAATGCCGGCCATGGAAATGAAAGAAGCTGCTGACATCCAGTCGGCTGCAGTGGCAAGCCCGTTCGCCAGCGGGTGTACATGGGCGCCGGCAATATAGAACTCACTCGTGGAAGTGGCACGTGAGCGAATCGCGATGACCATATAGAGGAGAAAAGTGAGGCCAACAGTAAGATAGGTCCAGGTTTGCAGGCTCATTTCAGTTCTCCTCGTGTCTGCGATGGAGACTTTCTTCATCCACTTCATAGCGGGCATCCAGTTTGTCCATCAACCAGATGTAGACAAAGATGAGCACTACATAGAAATAGATTGCGCCCTGCTGTGCAAACCAGAAGCCGAGCCTGAAGCCGCCTATGCGCACTTCATTGAGGCCATCGGCAAAAATGATGGACACAAAGAAAGATACGAAGGTCCAGAGACCCAGCAATATCCAGAGCAGGCGTATGTTGTCACGCCAGTATTGTTTTTTGTTGGCCATCTTGTCCCCTGTTGCATTGATGTTGTTTTTCCTGAACGGGCGCACTGCCATGCGCCCCTACGATAATACATACTTGCCTGACTGTTATTGCCCTATTTTTTTCTCACAAACAGTTTTCACTCAGTCACCGGGTTTCCAGCCGGAAGTAATGGGATATCGCCGGTCGCGTCCGAATCCCCTTTCGCTTATCCGCACACCAACAGGTGCCTGCCTGCGTTTGTACTCATTCAGATCAACCAGCCTGATCACTTTTTCAACCACAGACCTGTCATGTCCTCTGGAGACAATTTGCTCCAGACTCTCGTCCTGTTCAATGTAAAGTTCCAGGATTCTGTCCAGTTCAGGATAGGGTGGCAGGTTGTCTTCATCAACCTGGCCAGGCGCCAGTTCGGCTGAAGGCGGGCGCTCAATGACCCTTTGTGGAATCGGCCCGGGCGGATTGCTGTCGATGCGGTTGCGATACGCTGCCAAGGCATAGACCAACATCTTGGGGACATCTTTCAGTGCGTCAAAGCCACCTGCCATGTCTCCATAAAGCGTTGAGTAGCCCACAGCCATCTCACTCTTGTTGCCCGTGGTGAGAACCAGCAGGCCCTTCTTGTTGGAGATGGCCATCAAGGCAACACCACGACATCTCGCCTGCAGATTCTGCTCCGTCAGATCTGTTGCCATACCGGCAAACTCTCCAGCCAGAGCCTGCATGAAACTTTCGTACATTGGCGCTATCGGGATGACCCGGTAATTCACCCCCAGATTGCTTGCCTGTGCCTGCGCATCATCCATACTCATCTGTGCGGTGTACTGGAAAGGCATCATGACGGCATGCACGCGGTCACTCCCCAATGCATCAACAGCTATGGCGAGTGTCAATGCCGAATCGATACCGCCGGATAGCCCCAGCACTACCCCGCGGAAACGGTTCTTGTTCACATAATCGCGCAATCCCAGGACCAGTGCCTGATAGAGTTCCGCCTCCTTCTCCAGCAGTATTTCCTGTTGCCCCTGCAGGATGGAGATGCTGTCACCCTCATTGCTGATATTCACTGGAACAAGCGCCTCTGCATACTGTCTGGCCTGCACTGCCACAGTACCATTGGCATTCATGGCCATGGAGGCGCCATCAAAAAGCAGTTCATCCTGCCCGCCCACCTGATTGACATAAACCAGAGGCATCTTGCCTTCTGTAACCCTCTGTCTCATGACCTCTGTCCGGCGATGCACCTTGCCAAGGCTGTAGGGAGAACCGTTGATATTGATCATCAACCGGGCACCTGCTGCAGAGGCTTTTGCCATTGCCTTGGGCGACCAGAGATCTTCGCAAATGGTAAAAGCTACCTGGATACCGCTGATTTCATGAACCAGCGGTGCAAAGCCTTTCTTGAAATAACGCTTTTCATCAAAAACCTGATAGTTGGGAAGCCTTTGTTTGCGATAGGTGGCCACCACCTTGCCATGATCTATGAGGGCCAGCATGTTGTAGAGTTTGCCCTCTTCCCTTCCCGGATAACCGACAACAAGAATCGTGGGCAAAACCGCACCACAGATTTTTGCCAGGGCTTTTTCTATCCGCACATCCAGACTGGGCCTGAGCAGCAGATCCTCGGGGGGATAGGCCGTGAGCACAAGTTCGGGAAAGACCACAAGATCAGGCTGAAAGCGCGTGATGGCTTCGCGGGACTTTTCCAGAATCAGGGCAGTATTGCCATGGATATCACCCACCAGCGGGTTGATCTGGGCCATGACGATATTGAGTTTGTGTGAGGAGGATCTTTCAGAAGACACAGGCTACTCGAACTATGTGGGATTCCCGGAAAACCGAAGGACATTTGAGGCAGTCGGGCCGACACTCACTGCGATGGTTCCATCAGAGCATAAGGTGCTGTATTGTCTGCCATATTTCCTCACTTGGCAAAACAAGCCGTTTCATACTATGGGTCTTATTCGACTGATTACCTTTCTGCTGGTGGGCTGGATCATCTGGTCCATGTACCGCAAGTATATGGCTGCAACAGGCAGCAAATCCCGTCAGGACAAGCTGCCGGACAAGAACTTCGTCAAATGCCGGTATTGCAATGTACATCTGCCAGAGCCGGAAGCCTTTTCGGATGGCGATTCCTGGTTCTGTTGCAAGGCACACCAGCAGGCCTGGCTGGAAAAGCACTGACCCCCGGACACCCCTGATGCCAGCCCGAGCGCCGAGTTTTACGGAATATACCTTTTCTTCCAGGGAATCGATCGATACCGAACAGCAGGACAGGCGTATATTCGATGTCTATTCAATCTACCGACTGGTCCTTTCTCTAGTACTGCTGATCAGCTTCTACTACCGATCTCCCCCGACTTCCCCTCTGGGGATAATCGACCCCACACTCTTTCTGCAACTTTGTATCGCTTATGCCCTGCTCAATCTGGCAAACCTGCTATTGCCCCTGACAGGCATGGTCAAGCGGTATACACGCTGGCAGTATTTCGCCATTCTGATAACAGACATTATCCTGTTGGTCATGCTCAGCTATACCTGCGGTGGTGTCAGCAGCGGCATGGCGCATCTGCTGGTAGTGCCGATTGCTGCCGGCAGTATGCTGTTCAGGATAAGACTCAGCACCTTCCTGGCAGCAGTGGCCTCGCTTGCCATCGGTTACAGTGAGCTGTATCTGTGGCTCAGTATTCCCAATTTTCCGGAAAACTGGTTCCCGGCAGGCATGCTCGGCCTGCTCCTGTTCATGACCACGCTGACTCTGCACTATCTGGTAAGCCGTATCAGGCAAAAGGAGCTGATCAACCTCAAGCAGGCTGCCAGCATCGAGTCGCTGCAAGCCATCAACCAGCAGATCATTGAACGAATGCAAACAGGCATCATTGTGGTTGACGACAAGAACCGTGTGCTCGACTGCAACACCTCGGCCAGAAGACTGCTGGGCTCGACAGACACCAAACCGGCACTACCTGACATTCTGGTAAAGCAACTGGGCAACTGGCTGGAAGACCACTTTCTGCAGGCAGAACCTTTCAGGCTGTCTGACAACACGCCACAGTTGCAGGCTTCATTTGCCCAGCTCCATGCAGAGCCGGACTCAGTAATCCTGATATTTCTGGAAGACAATACTGTGCTGAGCAGCAAAGCCCAGCATCTCAAACTGATGTCACTTGGCAGACTTACGGCGAGCATTGCCCATGAAATAAGGAATCCGCTCGGCGCCATATCCCATGCCTGCCAGTTGCTGGAAGAATCGCAGGCCGCAGGAAGTGAAGAGCATCGTCTGCTCGACATCATCAATACCCACAGCCAGCGCGTGAATTCGATAATCCAGAATATTCTGGATCTGTCCCGCCACCGCCAGGAACTGCCGGCCGGCATAGAACTGAAGCCCTGGCTGGAACAATTTCACAAACGTTTTCTGAACAGTTACAAACAGGCAATTACACTGCAGATAAATTATCTGGAAGATCCAGGATCCATCTGTTTCATTCCGGGGCAACTCGACCAGCTCCTGACCAACCTGTGTGACAATGGACTTAGATACAGCCGCAAGTACTCCGGCAAGGACCACCTGGAAATCAATGTCGGACTGGATGAACAGACAAGGCAGGTGTTGCTTGATGTTATTGATGAGGGGCCTGGCGTTGCAGAAAACGACAGCGAGCAGATTTTCGAGCCTTTTTTTACTACCGAAAGCAGTGGCACCGGACTGGGATTGTTCATCTGCAAGGAGATTTGCGAAGCCAATCAGGCAAGGTTATTCTTCCGCCGCAACACAGACGGACGCAGCTGTTTCCGCATTGTCTTTTCCAGTCATAACAGACTGATTCACTGATGAACCATCGTGTACTGATCATTGACGACGAGCCCGATATCAGGGAACTGATAGAAATCACGCTCGGGCGTATGAAAC
Source organism: Gammaproteobacteria bacterium (assembly GCA_030831125.1). GTDB lineage: Bacteria > Pseudomonadota > Gammaproteobacteria > Pseudomonadales > Pseudohongiellaceae > CAILUG01. The sequence goes on along the minus strand of JAURLQ010000138.1, from coordinate 1,844 downwards.
TGGACACCACAAGTGCCGGCAACCTCACTGAAGCACGCCAGTACCTGCAGCAACAGGATTTCCAGTTGTGCCTGACCGACATGCGCCTGCCTGATGGTAACGGCCTTGAACTCGTTGCAGAAATGCAGACCAGCTACCCGCACATTCCTGTTGCCGTGATTACTGCCCATGGCAGCACTGAAACTGCCATCACTGCACTCAAGTCCGGCGCATTTGATTTTGTCTCCAAACCGGTAGACCTGATGAAACTGCGCAGTATGGTTTCCAGTGCCCTGAGACTCAGTGAAACAGCGGCAGACCCCGACACAGCAGTCCACAGCCAGCGTATAGTCGGCAAGTCCCGGGTCATGGAATTCCTGCGCCAGCAGATCAGCAAACTGGCACGCAGTCAGGCACCTGTATTCATCAGTGGCGAATCCGGTAGCGGGAAGGAACTGGTGGCCAGGGCCATACATGCCTCAGGACCGCGCAAGGACAGGGATTTCGTCGCTATCAACTGTGGTGCAATTCCCGGCGAATTGATGGAAAGCGAGTTTTTCGGTCACAAAAAAGGCAGCTTTACCGGAGCAGACCAGGACAAGACAGGGCTGTTCCAGGCTGCGCAGGGCGGCAGTCTTTTTCTGGACGAAATAGCAGATCTTCCCCTGCATATGCAGGTTAAACTGCTGCGGGCCATCCAGGAAAAATCCATAAGGCCTGTAGGATCACAATCAGAGATACCTGTTGATATAAGGCTCATCAGTGCCACGCACAAGAATCTTGCCAGGGAAGTGGAAGCAGGTAACTTCAGGCAAGACCTTTATTACCGTATAAATGTCATTGAACTGAAAGTTCCCCCCTTGCGTGAACGCAAGGATGACATACCGTTGCTGGTTGAACATATTCTGGAATATCTGGGCGACGATGCCAGTATCAGTGAAGACGCCATGCAGGCACTGGTTGCCTACAACTTTCCGGGCAACGTGCGGGAACTTGAAAACATGTTGCAGCGGGCTTGCGCTCTGGCGGACAACCAGCAAATACAACTGGCAGACCTAGCAGGCAGCGGGAGAAGTAATGATTCAGTTTCCGGTGTGCAGGAAGAAGCTGTGGCTGACGGCGATTTTTCACTAGAAAAACATCTTGAATCCATTGAACGCAAGGCTATAGAGAAAGCCTTGATGGAAACGAAGTGGAACCGGACTGAAGCTGCCCGCAAACTCGGCATGAGTTTCCGCTCACTGCGTTACCGACTGAAAAAACTGGGGCTGGACTGACCTGGCAATATGGGCGCGCAAGCACGCCCCCAGGACCTTGCAGGGATAATCTGTATCCTGAACACCAGGGCAACATGCCTTTACAGAACCCGGAATTGCGACTTTACTGGATACAACACACAGGGAGGTGTGTATGTCCGGAAAATATGGCTTTACGCTTGTAGATTTTGTAATCGTGATGGGGCTGCTTTGCATGCTCCTGGTCAACATGCCACTACCTGATTTTGCAGCTCGACGACAGAAGCTTGCAATAGAAGACATGATGCTGCAGATACAGAACGCCATCATGATGGCACGCATGAGCGCGATCAATGAGAATGTAATGGTGACTTTCTGTCGCAGCAGCGATGGCGAGAACTGCACAGGATCATGGAACGAAGGCAGCATCATTTTTACCGACTTCAATGCCGACCATGTACTCAATGGCAGGGACAGATTGCTGTTTCGCCTGCCTCCTGTTACAACCGATGGCAGGCTCAGCTTCAACTCATTCAGAAACCGGCAGTATCTTCAGCTCACTCCCAGAGGCATCACCAACTTCCAGAACGGCAACTTTACCTTTTGCCCCTACAATGGTGATACAACCAT
>JAURLQ010000137.1 GCA_030831125.1 Gammaproteobacteria bacterium | reverse complement strand
TGAGATCCGCAATGGCTTCTTCCAGTATGGCCATGCCATTGTCCAGCGTTCTGGCAAACTGTTGCTCTTCTGCAAGTAAAACACCGGCCACCCGCATTCTGGCACTTGCCAGTTCGGGGTATGCAGTGCCCATCAAATCCGCAAGGGTTTCGACCAGCCTGTGAAAAAAGACTTCTTTTTGCCCGAGTTTGTGTCCGTGACGGATAGCCCTTCGGATAATCCTGCGCAGCACATATCCCCTGCCCTCATTCGATGGAATTACACCATCTGTTACCAGGAAGGCACAGGAACGGATATGGTCAGCAATTACCTTGAGGGAGTTATGTGAAAGATCACTGGTCCTGGTAACTTCAGCCGCTGCCTTGATCAGGGTCTGGAAGAGATCAATTTCGTAATTGCTATGCACGCCCTGCATGACAGCAGCAATGCGTTCGAGGCCCATACCGGTATCCACAGAAGGCTTGGGCAGGGGCACAAGTGTGCCATCGGCACTGCGATTGAACTGCATGAAGACCAGGTTCCAGATTTCAATGTAGCGGTCGCCATCTTCATCCGGACTGCCTGGTGGCCCGCCAGGGACTTCCTCACCATGGTCATAGAATATTTCGCTGCAGGGACCACAGGGGCCCGTGTCGCCCATGGCCCAGAAATTGGATGTTTCCCCCAGTCTTGTCAGACGGTCTTTGGGAACACCAATTTCTTCCAGCCAGATTGCCTCGGCTTCATCATCATTCTCGAATACTGTAACCCACAGCTTGTCAGCCGGTATGCCCAGCCTTTGGGTCAGGAAAGTCCAGGAAAAGCGGATGGCGTCTCGCTTGAAGTAATCACCAAAACTGAAATTACCCAGCATTTCAAAAAATGTATGGTGCCTGGCGGTGTAGCCGACATTTTCCAGATCATTGTGCTTGCCGCCGGCACGCACACAGCGCTGGGAAGTGGTTGCCCGGTTGTAGGGGCGCTTGTCCACCCCAAGGAAAACATCCTTGAACTGCACCATGCCCGCATTGGTAAACAGCAAGGTGGGATCATTCCCGGGCACAAGCGAAGAACTGGACACAATAGTGTGTCCTTCCTGCTGGAAGTACTCGAGAAATGCCTGACGTATGGCAGTACTGTTCATTACGTTTTTTGCATCAACAGGGGCGAAACCAGGGTATACAGCTTGTGTCACTGCTCATGGAGCAGTTACAAGAGCCGCCAAAGGGCGCGCATTATAGCGATTCGCACCATATATGGCAGCTAAATCTTTACAAGTACACCTCAAGAGTTTCCTGAATCTTCAAACTCAGGAAAATATCACGCGCTCCCGGGACAGCAGGCGGGTAGCCAGATAAATCAGCAGGAAACTCCATGTCAGCAACACACCGGCTGCAAATGCAAAATCGGCAAATGCCGGAGTGCGTCCGCTGACCACATCAGTCAGCAGCATGTTCTGGGCAAGCATGGGCACCAGATTCATCCAGAATTCCCTGCCGTTACTGTTGAAGATGTTGTAGAAGTACGGAAGCATCGGCAACAGGGACATCAATCCGATGTAAACCTGGGCATCCTTGAAGGAACGCGCAAAATTGCCAACCAGTATCTGCAGGGAGGTGGCGAAAAATCCCAGCGGGACGGTAACCAGAAGCATTCCAAGCACTTCCCGGGGCCCTATGATGAAAGCCAGCCCCACCTCTTCAAGTGGCACTCTGCTCAGGGCGAGCAGATTCAGGCACATGACGAGAATCAGGCCGGAAATGGAAAAAGTGGCTGCAGCCAGCCATTTGCCCAGCACGATATCACTGCGGGGCACCGGATTTACCAGCAGTGGTTCCAGCGATTTGCGTTCCCGCTCACCTGCAGTGGCATCCACTGCGATACCCACACCGCTCATGAAGGCAGCCATGATTACGAACAGTGGAATCATGCCAAGTACTGCCTGCGCACGGGCCTGGGCTGTTGCCACATCAATACGGCTGACATTCACGGGTCTGACCAGTTCAAAGTTGATACCGCGGGCCATCAGCCTCAACACGGCCGTTTCCCTTCCCCAGGCTTCAATCAGTGCTTGTATCCGGCCTACCTTGGGTGCCGCTGCGGTGCGGGAACTGTCAAGATGCAATTCAACATTGACCGACCGGCCTTCTGCAACAAGGGTTTGGAAATCAGCCGGTATCAGCAAGGCAAAATCATGGTTTCGCAAGGCAATGGCATTGGCGATTTCCGCAGTGCGTTGTGCAGAAAAACTGTCCGCTGGATCACCGGCCAGCTCAAGGTTGCTGATAGTGATGCCATTCTGGCGAAGATAGTCGATGAGATCCGGCGCAAATGCCATGCCTGCAACCGGCAAATCGATTTCCTGCGCTTCATCACCAAGATCAATGATCAGGTTGAACATGAACAGGATCAGCAACGGCCCGAGGATCGGGAATATCAGCAGGGAAACCACAGCACGCTTGTCACGCGATGCATCACGAATTTCCTTTTGCAGTACCACCAGCCAGGGTTTCATCAATTGCCTCCCTGGGCATGGCCGGTCAACTGCACAAACGCCTCTTCAAGATCCCTTACACCGGTATGTTCAGCAAGCGCATCAAGCGTTCCCTGGAAATGGACCCTGCCATCTGCAATCACGATTACCTCATCACACAAGACAGATATTTCCTGCATGATGTGGGAAGACAGCAGGATGCATTTGTTCTCAGCCTTCAGTTGCGCAAGCAATGCCCTGACACTGCGCGTGGTCATGACATCCAGCCCGTTGGTGGGTTCGTCCATGATGATGTTGCCAGGATCATGTACAAGAGATCTGGCAAGGCACACTTTCATTTTTTCACCCTGCGAAAATCCTTCAGCACGCCGGTCGGCAATTTCATCCATGCCCAGCCTCTGGATCAGTTTTGCTGTTCGACTTGTCATTTCTGCGCGGGGGATACCACGCAAGCCGGCAAAATAGTGGATATGTTCTCTTGCTGTCAGTCGCGGATAGAGACCATGGGCATCTGTCATGACACCTACAAGAGCCTGTGCTTCCCGCGGGTCGGCAAGTACATCCACATCATCAATCCTTGCCGAGCCCCCGTCTGCCTTCAGCAGACCATAAAGCACTCTGAGACTGGTGGATTTGCCCGCACCATTGTGACCAAGCAACCCGGTGATCGCGCCATTGCGTGCAACAAAGGAAACTCCATCAACAGCCCTTACCTTGCCGAAATGTTTGACCAGATTGCTGACTTCAATCATCTGCCGCACTCCCGTTACCGGTCAGGAAAAATGGGCGTGTATCGAGATCCTGCAAGCAGGAAACATCAAGTGAGGCCACACTGCCCTCTTCTACCAGCTGTGCAATCAGGGATGGCGCGCAACCATAGGCTGAAACGATATGACCAATACCACTTACCTCTACATGCAAGGCATTTGCCAGTGTGGCAGCAACACTGTCACCCCAGCGTCGTGGTGTTACCGGATCCTGGCTACCGGAAAAAATCAGCACAGGTTTGTCGGAGACAACAGGTGCAAAAAATGTTTCATCAAGCTGTCTTGAAGGCCAGATATCGCAACTTTCAATCCTTGCCCTGACCAGCATGTCGCTGGCAAACAGGTTGTCATTCAACTGATCTTCATTCAGCAGCGGCAGATCCTCACTGCAGATCACTGAATAGTGCATGCCGATATCCAGTTCACCAGAGGCACCATCCAGACCAGCCAGGATCTGGTAGTTGCCACTGTAGAGCGCTTCCACAATCAGCGGGATCAGTCTTGCCGTTTCACGGCTGTATAGCAGCAGGAACAGCATGCTCTGGATGCCATCGGCACTGAGCGGTACTTCACGCACCACACCAGTTTGCATGTCCGTGAAACTGACAGTCTGCTCGAGGGAAAATCTTTCAATGAGTTCGTTGTAATGAACACGCAGTTGCGGGAAGGCATTCGCGCAATCAGCTTGTTCATTGCAAAGTGCCAGGACCTGATCCAGCGCCCTT
>JAURLQ010000136.1 GCA_030831125.1 Gammaproteobacteria bacterium | reverse complement strand
GTACCAGAGTACGCTGCGTACCCAGACTGCGCATATTCAGAAAGCTGCCTACACCGGAGGCAAGTGAACCGACACTGCGTTGGGCAGTAACTGTGCCGAAAAACTGGGGTAATGCATCCAGCTGTTCAGATACAGTTCCACCCGGATCGAAACTTCCCAGCTCCTCAGGTGTAACCACCGTGACTGGTGTAGGTGCCGCCATACCGTCTGTCATACGGATACGGGAACCGGTAACGGTAACTTCTTCGAGATCCTGATCTGCCTGGGCAAATACCAGTGATGAATTGAATGTGATGGCAGAGGTGATTGCTGCCAGTGATATGGCGAGTGCATTTTTGCGCCCAATCGCAAAAGAGCCTTTACGCCCGGAAATAGTATGGGACATATCCCCCTCCTGATTTATCAAACTAAGAACAAGAACGAACTTATCAAGGGAGAAGAAAACTAATGGGGTCAAATGGCACAGTGACCTAATTTATTGACCTCGTTAATTCTCTGGCCTTGATCTATTTTTACAGCTTCCTCCATTCGTATTGTTGAATACTCTTTGTTGGAAATTTTTATTGAAGCAACTGCAGGTTTTGCAAGAATTGCGAAATGGAATTTATTCCCGCAAAAAGAAAGTACCTGACAAATTCATGTGCGTCTACACATTATTTGCATTTTTTGGCCGGCAAACAAGCTCCCCAACCCCAGCCCAAGGAAATAAATTTACTATATATTTCAATTATTTATTTTATTTCTCAGAATACTGATGAAAAGTGCCGGAAATTCAAGGCGCATTTCATGCACCATCTTCAAGGTTCAGGTTCTGTTGCTTACTGCCGTAAAAGACAATTCGTTACACCTGTGAACTGTCTGGAACTGTCGGAGAAAATTGCCAGCTCAGGTCAGCCAGCGCGAGAAGAGTTTCGGGATATTGCCGGGGGCCGGCTCCAGTCTGGTAATCAATCTGGTGTTGGACATAACAGATAATGCCCTGCCTGATGAGGAAGCCCTGGTGCCGGGATGGGAGGAACAGGTTGCCCGTGAACAACTCAACAGAATCCGGGAACCAGACGATGTCTTGAGCTGTTTGGTCAGTGAGGTCACCGCACGCTGCAGGCGTTGATGACAGCATTCTTCAGTTACGGATTACACGCACGAAAATGTCACTTTCCGATTGAAACTGTTGCAGGATTGCTCAGGATCCGGACTCTTCAACAATTTCAAAGTCGTGTGTCATGACCACCCCGGCTTTTTGCAGCATGATCGACGCGGAGCAGTATTTTTCTGCCGACAGTTGCACTGCTCGCTCCACCTTGTCGGCATCCAGAGCCTTGCCACTTACCACAAAGTGCAGATTGATTGTTTCAAATACGGCAGGCACGCCATCTGCCCTGACTGCCTCAAGGCGGGCTTCGCAACCGCTAACCTTCTGCCGTCCCTTGCGAAGAATGTTCACAACATCAAACGATGAACAGCCCCCCACTCCCAGCAACAGCATTTCCATGGGCCTGATACCCATGTTTCTGCCACCGGCATCTTCCGGCCCATCCATGACTACGGCATGTCCGGAACCGGACTCTCCGATAAACATGGCGCCATCAATCCACTTTACAGTTGCTTTCATAGTGACCTACCCGACCAAATGGATGCCATTATCCCACAACAGAGGCCCGCACTGGTGCAGGAATCCAATGCATCTGGCTGCCTCTGTGGATCGAAGGGAAATAGAACCATGCAATGATTTGTGATATGCAGCGAGATGATAAAAAAAAACCCCGCCAGTTTTGAGGGAGTGCATATGGCGCTTATGGCCATCACACCACACATCAGTGATCTGGATAATTTCCTGAGCCACGCCCACCGTCGCAAATATCCGAACAAGACAACCATTATTCATGAGGGTGACAGGTGTGAAACCCTCTTCTACATCATCAGCGGATCTGTATCCGTGGTTCTGGAAGATGAGGACGGCAAGGAAGCAGTCATGACCTACCTGAATCCCGGTGACTTTTTTGGCGAAATGGGCCTGTTTGAAGCAGGCGAAAACCGCAGCGCCTGTGTTCGCACCAAATCCGAGTGCGAAATTGCCGAAATTTCCTATTCGAGTTTCACCACCTATACCCGCCAACATCCCGAAATTCTCTATACCATCGGACAACAGATGGCGCACCGTCTGCGCAATACCACCAAGCGTGTGGCAGATCTTTCCTTTCTGGATGTTACCGGCCGTATAGCCAGTATCCTGCTGGAACTGAGTAAACAGCCTGATGCAATGACCCATCCGGACGGCATGCAGATCAAGATTACCCGGCAGGAACTGGGCAGGATTGTAAATTGCTCAAGGGAAATGGCTGGCAGGGTATTGAAGGATCTGGAAAACCAGGGACTGATTGAGGTACACGGGAAGACCATCGTTGTCTACGGCACCCGGTAAAAAAGCTGAAAGCTGGCTTCCAGAATGTTTACTGCCCATCCTGAATGATTCTGTGCGCCTTGTATCGCCTGCCTGAACGACTTTTAAAGCAACAGGACCAGACCCCAGACAAGACCTGCGTTGAGGATGCTGAGCATGACGGCGCCGGAGCCGAGGTCCTTGGCCAGACCGGACAGGTCATGATGTTCGTGCCCGATACGGTCAACTACCGCTTCTATACCCGAATTGAGCACTTCTACAATCAGTACCAGCATCAAACTGCCGGCCAGCAGTGCTTTTTCAATACCACCATCGCCGAGATACAGAGCCAGGGGGAACATGACAATTCCTGCCAGCACTTCCTGCCTGAATGCGGCTTCGTTCTGCCAGCAGGATCTGAGTCCTTTCATGGAATAACCAGCAGCTGACACTATGCGTCGCAGGCCCTTCTCTCCGGGTTTAGCCATTGAAAAACAATTCCTGCAGTTTGGCGCCCGGATCTGCGGCGCGCATGAACGACTCACCAACCAGAAAACCGAACACATCATGCGAAATCATTTCCTGGACATCTTCACGAACCAGAATGCCACTTTCGGTAACAACTGAAACACCTTCCGGCACCGCCCCCAGCAACTTGAACGTTACATCCAGACTGGTCTTGAAGGTTTTCAGGTCTCGATTGTTTATACCCACGATTTTCGGCTGAAGCTCAAGAGCGCGATCAAGCTCTTCCCTGTCGTGGACCTCCACAAGAAAGTCCATGCCAAGTTCTGTTGCCTGAGCCGCCAGTTCTTTCATCAGGCTGTGTTCAAGTGCAGCGACTATCAACAGCACACAATCCGCTCCCAGCGCCCGCGACTCTGAAATCTGCCAGGAATCAATCATGAAATCCTTGCGCAATACCGGCAGGTGACATGCGTCACGGGCCTGAGCCAGATAGTCGTCATGCCCCTGGAAAAAATCGATATCGGTCAAAACTGAAAGGCAGGTTGCACCATGTTCTGCATAACTGGCTGCAATGGCAGCCGGGTCGAAATCACGGCGAATCAGTCCCTTGCTGGGCGATGCTTTCTTGATTTCAGCAATCACTGCCGGCCTGCGGTTGTCGATCTGCCGGGAGAGGGCTGCCGCAAAGCCACGCGGTGCTTCCTGTTTTTTTATCAGGGTCTGGAGTTTTTTACCTGAATACTGCGCCTTGCGTTCAGCGACTTCCTCTCGCTTGCGCTGCAGAATCCTGCTCAATATGGTGGGTTCGCTCATGGACTTTACTGCTTCCTCCTGTCCAGCATTGCATGACCTGATCAAGGTCACGCTATCTACGCATCATCACAGAACCGGGATCAACAGTTCTGTCCGGGTCAGCCTTACCTGCCTTGCAGAAAATTTTCCAGCAACTGATGACCATGCTCTGTCAGTATTGATTCAGGGTGAAACTGTACTCCCTGTATTGCCAGTGTTCTGTGTCTGACTCCCATGATTTCCTCAATGGTGCCATCTTCATTTTCCGTCCATGCGGTCACTTCCAGACACTCAGGCAGACTTTGCTGATCGATAACCAGTGAGTGGTATCGAGTGGCATTGAAGGGTTGAGCCAGTCCAGTGAACACACCTTCTCCCCGATGGTGGATAGCCGAAATCTTGCCATGCATCACCCGTTTCGCACGGATGATCCTGCCGCCAAATGCCACACCTATACTTTGATGCCCGAGACAAACACCCAGTATCGGAAGTTTGCCGGCAAAGTGTCTGATTGTTTCTACCGAAATCCCGGCTTCTGCAGGTGTACAGGGACCTGGTGAAAGCACTATCTGTTGTGGAGACAGCTCTTCAATGTCTTCTATTGTGATTTCATCGTTGCGGTATACACGAATATCGACACCCAGTTCCCCGAAATACTGTACAAGGTTGTAGGTAAAGGAATCGTAGTTATCGATCATCAGCAACATGTCAGTGCAGCCCCGACTCAGCCAGTTTTACGGCATGGAACATGGCTCGCGCCTTGTTCATGGTTTCTTCCCACTCTGAGCTTGGCACGGAATCTGCCACGATGCCGGCACCGGCCTCTATGTACAATGTGCCTTCCTTGATAACTGCAGTTCGTATGGCAATCGCCATATCCATGTTCCCGTTCCAAGACAGATATCCCATGGCACCGCCATAGACTCCGCGCCTGACGGGTTCGAATTCATCGATGATTTCCATGGCACGTACTTTTGGTGCCCCACTTAGAGTACCTACAGGCAGTGTTGCCTTGAGCACATCGAGGGAACTGAATCCATCTGCCAGTTTGCTCTCTACCGTGGATGCGATATGCATTACATGGGAATAGCGCTCCACGAACATCTGGCGTGTTACCTCAACAGTGCCTGTCTGTGAGACACGTCCGGCATCATTGCGACTCAGGTCTATCAGCATGAGGTGCTCTGCGATTTCCTTGGCATCGGCGAGCAGATCCTGCTCCAGCGCCAGATCCTCTTCTTCGGTTCTGCCTCGCTTGCGGGTGCCGGCCAGAGGTCGCACGGTAATATGCCCATCTTCCACTCTGGCAAGAATTTCAGGCGAAGCACTGACGATGTGGAAGTCGCTCATGTCCATGAAAACCATGTACGGAGAAGGGTTGAGTTGGCGCAATGCCCTATAGACATTCAGGGGGGAACCCTCAAAAGGCAGGCTCATGCGCTGGGCAAGCACCACCTGCATGACATCTCCTGCAACAATGTAGTCCTTGATGCTTTCAACCGCTTTTTCAAATGCCTCTTTGCCAAAACTGGAAACAAAGTCCTGCTCACCTACTACCCGGGTTGCTGTAGTCGGTGGCAATCTGACTGTCTGCTGCAGTCTGGCTTCAAGTTCATCAAGTTGACTCTGGGCATCTTCCCAGGCGCTGGCATTTCCAGGATCGGCGTACACCAGCAGGGTCAGGGTATTGCGCAGGTTGTCGAATACCACTACCTGTTCCGAAACCATCAACACAATATCGGGCGTATTTACATTGTCAGGCGGGGCACTGGCTGCAACCCTGTTTTCAACATAACGCACCGTGTCGTAGGCGAAATAACCCACCAGTCCACCATTGAAACGTGGCAGTTCAGGTAATTGCGGAATTCTGTACTGCGCCTGGAAGGATTCTATCAAGGCAAAAGGATCATCGGTAGTACAGCGCCGTGTCTCAACTCCGTTGACCTCCACGACAAGATCATTCCTGCTGACCTTGAGAACAGTGGAACAGGGCAGGCCAATGAATGAGTAGCGCCCCCACTTTTCTCCACCCTGTACAGATTCCAGAAAATAACTGTATGGCCCCTGCGCCAGCTTCAGATATACGCCCAGTGGAGTATCCAGATCTGCAAGCACCTCGCGCATGACCGGAATGCGGTTGTAACCTTCAGCCGCAAGTCTGCTGAACTGTTCGGGGTTCATGATGCCGCAAGTTCCCTTCTCATGGCTGCGATGGTGGCAGCATAGTCACCACTGCCGAAAATGGCAGATCCAGCAACAAACATGTCAGCCCCGGCACGTGCGATTTCTCCGATATTGGCTACTCCCACACCACCATCAACTTCAAGGCGAATATCCAGGCCGCTGTCATCTATCAGTTTTCTCGCCTCACGTAGCTTGCCAAGGGTGGCTGGAATGAATTTCTGTCCACCAAAGCCCGGGTTAACTGACATAAGCAGGATGATGTCCACCTTGTCCATTACGTACTTCAGACAATCCAGAGGCGTCGCAGGATTGAAAACCAGGCCGGATTTGCAGCCCAGACTTCTGATCAACTGCAGGGATCTGTCGATATGATTGGTAGCTTCAGGATGGAAGGTAATGTAGCTCGCACCTGCCCTGGCAAAATCGCTGATAAGGCTGTCAACAGGGCTCACCATCAGATGCACATCCACAGGAGCCTTAATGCCGTATTTGCGCAAGGCCTCACACACCATGGGCCCGATAGTCAGGTTAGGGACATAGTGATTGTCCATTACGTCAAAATGGACCACGTCTGCACCTGCAGCAAGCACTGCCTCAACCTCTTCTCCCAAACGGGCAAAATCGGCGGACAAGATGGATGGTGCTATCTGGAAATTCCGGTCGGCCATGCCTTGACTGCTTGCTGATGAGCGTTGGGTACCTGAAAGTGGGGCGCATTGTAACGGCTTTCTACCCAAGTTTCAGTATCAATGACCCCAAGCCTGCATTACTGTGAGACGCTGGCAAATCGGCAATACCGGCACATCATTTGTCATCAAATATGTTTCACTGCGGTATCAATCCCATATCAGGACAACACTACCCCAACTCTGAAAATCCATGTAAATACCTGAATTTTCTGGACAAATACGCTTATAAAAATATATAAAAGGTCCATCACAGTCCAGGCAAGGACTGCCAACACAAGCCCTGGACCCGATGCAGGGAAGCCGACAACAAGCAAGGACAGACGCAACACCTCACTACAATGGCCCGACCCTTATCATCACGCATTTCAAATGCCCCACCCAGGGTGAAAGTGATTTTTGTCAGTTTGCTGACAACCGCCGTAACTCTTTTGCTTGCCTTCACATTTTTCATCCGGATCCTGGCATCCGGATTTGAACAGGATGCACTGGCTTCGCAAATCCAGCTTCACGAGCTGGCAATTGTTGCAGCTGTCCTGTTTGCCTGTTCGATGTTGGTGGCATATTTCATTTCCGCAAAGCTGTTAACTGCCGTCAACAGCAGGTTTGATGAAAACGGGTTCCGGGACAACAGCATGGCAATCAACCATAGCGAAATTGAAAAAACTGTGAGGGAAAGAACCGGTAAAATCGAAGCAGAACTCAAAAAGTTGAGCCACGAGAAGGAACAGGCAGAACGGGCTAATCAGGCCAAAAGTGAATTTCTGGCCATGGTGAGCCATGAAATCAGGACACCCTTGAACGCCATTCTTGGCATGACATCCATGCTCGCAGATGCCGACCTGCCTGAAGAATACAGGCGTTACGCAACAACAGCCCGGGAGTCTTGTGAAATCCTGCTCACGCTGGTCAACGACACGCTTGATTTCTCCAGAATTGAAGCAGGCAAGGTGGAACTTGCATCCGGAACCTTTGACCTTATCCAGCTTGTCAATAATGTAGCCCTGATTTTCAGGCATGAAATACAGAACAAGAATCTTGGGTTCAGGGTTGATACTGCGTCATTGCCCGAATTCAAGGTCACTGGTGATATTGCCAGGATACGTCAGGTACTGATCAATCTGCTCAGTAATGCGATCAAGTACACTGACACCGGCAGTATTACGCTCGACGGCACCATCCTGTCTGCTGATCAACATGAGTGCAGGATTCGACTGGCAGTTACTGATACCGGCATTGGTATTGACAACGAGCTCCATACCAGGATTTTCAACCCCTTCACGCAGGCAGATGCATTACCAGGGGGGGGACTTTCGGGGAACAGGCCTGGGACTTGCCATTTGCAAAAAATTGGCAAGCCTTATGAATGGCAATGTTGGTGTAATAAGTTCACCCGAATCAGGCTCCACTTTCTGGTTTGAACTGCCACTTCAAATAGTGCCGGGACAGAACCATGGCCGAGCTGCATCCGGCTTGTCGATCTCCCCACTCTCAAGCGGTGAGCAGTACGGAAACCGTGTTGCCAGCCTGGCAAGAGACCACAAGACTCATGAGCTCCCCCACCTGAATCTCGACATACTTCTGGTTGAAGACAATGGTGTAAACCAGATGGTGGCCCATGAAATCCTCAAAAAGATCGGTTGCAGGGCAACCATCGCAGAACATGGTCTGGAAGCGTTGGACCTCTATGAAAAACAGAAATTCCATGCCATTCTCATGGACTGCCTGATGCCGGTCATGGATGGCTACCAGGCAACCCGGGAAATCCGTATTCTTGAAATGAAAAATGGGATGACACGTACACCCATCATTGCCCTAACAGCCAATGCCATAAGTGGCGAGAGGGAAAAAGTGCTGGCTGTAGGCATGGATGATTACCTGACCAAACCCTGCAGAGTGCAGGACATTCATGCGGCCCTGCTGAAAAACACAATGCAGAATCATTCCACTCAAGCCTCCGGCAAAGCAGGTGATGACAATCCCGGAAGCGCTCTGCTCGACCAGCAGGTGCTTGATGACCTGATGCAGCTCAAGGGTGCCGACAACACTCCCATACTGCCTACTCTGCTGGAGATGTACTTCGATAATTCTGCAACACTGCTTGCAGAAATCAGCCAACACCTGACTGATTCTGACACCGGCAAGCTGATGTCTGCCGCGCACTCCCTCAAGTCTGTTTCGCTATCAACAGGCGGCAGCAGGCTGGGCAATCTCTGCGGTGTCATGGAAAAGGCGGCCAGAGATGGCAATCTGCAAGAGGCAAAACGGATTTTTGCCCACCTGGAGCCACTGCACAGGGATACTGTTGCCGCCTTGCAAGCCTGTCTGGATATGCACCGGCAGCCCGCGTAGCAGCATGCTGAATGTATTGCCAATTTCCACAATCTGCATGATCACCAGTCTTGCAATCCGGTCTGCAACCCCCATATTCTGGTCAACTATTGTAATCTGACCTGATCGGAGACTTTCCATGTTGAGAATCCTGCTGTTTCTGGGTACCAACCTTGCCGTGTTTTTCCTGGTATCCGTTGTTTTCAGTATGCTTGGGCTTGAAGGCATTCTTGCCGCCAACGGCGTGGATCTGAACCTGCAGGCACTGCTTGTGTGGTCTGCCCTGCTGGGATTTTTCGGTTCCATCGTTTCCCTGCTGCTCTCGAAAACCATGGCAAAAATGTCCATGGGCGTGAAGATCATCAAGTCCCCCCAAACCGAATTCGAACGCTGGCTGTTCAGAACTGTCCAGATGCAGGCCGAACGCAGCGGAATCGGCATGCCAGAAATAGGCATTTTCGATCAGGCAGCGCCCAATGCATTCGCCACAGGCTGGAACAAGGATGCTGCACTTGTTGCCGTCAGCACCGGTCTGGTTGAACAGATGACCAGGGAAGAAGTCGAGGCCGTACTTGGACATGAAGTAAGCCATGTAGCCAACGGCGATATGATAACGCTTACCCTTATCCAGGGTGTGGTGAATACCTTTGTGTTCTTCCTATCGCGTGTTATCGGCCATATCGTGGACAGGGCGGTATTCAAGGTTGAGCGCGGATACGGTCCTGGCTATTTCATCGTATCCATCGTTGCCCAGATCGTATTGGGTATCTTTGCCTCGATGATTGTCATGTGGTTCTCAAGGTGGCGCGAATTCCGTGCTGACGCTGGCGGGGCGAGACTTGCCGGCAAACACAAGATGATTGCTGCTCTGAAAAGACTGCAGGCCTCTCAGGAAGCCCAGATGCCTGGTGAACTGGTGGCCTTCGGAATCAACACCGGCAGGATGAGCAAACTTTTGTCCAGTCATCCCCCGCTTGAACAACGCATCAGGGCACTTGAAGCTGCAAATTGATTCACTGGATCCTGTAGCACGGCGACTGTTTGCTTGCAGCCGCCGTGTACCTGCCTCGTTCAGTCAACCAGACTGTTGCGAATCAACTCCCAGGCTTCTTCCGCAGTTTCCACATAGTGGAACAACTCAATATCTTCCGGATTGATTACACCCTGTTCCACCATGTACGGGAAGTTGATCATCTTTTCCCAGAATGACCTGCCAAACATCAGTACCGGCAGTGGTTCAATTTTTTTTGTCTGGATCAAGGTAAGGGTTTCAAAGAGTTCATCAAGCGTGCCATAGCCTCCGGGGAAAGCCACCAGTGCGCGTGCACGCAGCAGGAAATGCATTTTACGCATCGCAAAATAGTGGAACTGGAAACAGAACTCGGGTGATATCCAGGGATTGGGATACTGCTCATGCGGCAATACGATGTTCAGCCCGATAGATGGCGCCCCCACATCCACAGCACCCCTGTTCGCTGCTTCCATGATACCGGGCCCCCCACCGGTAATCACATGCAGGTTCGGACAGTCTTCACAGGCAGAACGCTCACTGATCATGGCACCCAGACGTCTTGCTTCGTTGTAATAATGCGCCTGCTCCTGCATGCGCTGAAGGTTAGCCTGCCTGGCATGCAACTCTTCTGAATCAGGGGAGCTTTCCCGCAACGCGCAGACCTCGTCTTCTGCCTGCTGCATCATTTCAGGGGAAGGTGTTCTTGCACTTCCGTAGATCACGACAGTGTGCTCGATATCGTGCTGCTGCATGATCAGTTCGGGTTTGGTCAGCTCAAGCATCAAACGCACGCCGCGAAGTTCTTCACGGGTAAGGAATTCCATATCGTCGAAGGCAAGCTTGTATGAAGCAGAAGACAACTGCAGTGGTGAACCCTTTTCCGGTTTTTCCTGATGCGCATGGATACGGTCTTCAGCTGCGTTGTAAAAAAGGTGGCCACGTTCGCGGCGGGATTTCCTGTTCATGGGTAGTTCTCTTTGTTGAGCGTTTCATCCAGTCGTTTCAGTCGCTCTGGTGTACCGATATCCAGCCAGATGCCTTTATGGAAGCTGGCTCCGGCTTTTCCTTTACCTATTGCATCAACAAGCAGTGGCAAAAGCGGATACTTCCCCGAGGGCAAGGCGCTGAACAGTGCCGGGCTGAACACGCCGATACCACTGTAGGTGAATGTCGGCAGGCCAGGCTGTTTTTCTGCAAGTCTGTTCCCGGAAGTTATACAGAAATCTCCCTGTGAGTGCTGGGGAGGGTTATCAACCAGTACAAGGTGAATCAGGTCAGCATCTGCCTTGGCACTGCGCAGTGCAGCATACGGAAAGTCTGTCCACACATCTGCATTTACTACTACGAAGGGTTCATCACCAAGCAAGGGTAATGCCTTGTGAATACCACCTGCTGTTTCCAGTGGCTCTCCTTCACTTGACCACCTGATATTCACACCGAGTTTGCTGCCATTGCCAAGCGCCTGTTCCAGTTGTTCGCCCAACCAGGCATGGTTGATCACAAGATCGCTGAATCCCTGGTCTTTGAGTTTGATAATCTGGTGTTCAATGAGGGTACGTGAACCTGCTCGCAACAAGGGCTTGGGCATCTTTTCCGTAAGAGGCAGCATCCGTGTTCCCTTGCCTGCAGCGAGTATCATGACTTTCATGCGGTCTTGCCTTTTGCAGTTTCCCGCGCAATTGCACTATCCACCCGCGGCAACACGACAACCTGCAACCAGTGGGTAAATGCCGACAAATGCGGATATGCCGGGGCAACAGTCGTGATGTAATTCAGTGTGCGGGGAATGTCTTTCATATAAGCGGATTTGCCATCACGCAGCCACAGCCTGCTGAAAATACCGACCGCTTTCAGATGGCGCTGGATACCCATGAGATCAAAGTCCCGACGAAACGCCAACGGATCATCCTGCACTTCAATACCACAGGCCATTGCCTGCAACCGGTATTGTTCGGCCCAAACAAGTACCTGCCCAGCAGGCCAGGCGATATAACAGTCCCTAAGCAGAGACACCAGATCGTAGGTAACAGGCCCCCATACGGCATCCTGGAAATCCAGTACGCCCGGCGGCAGGGCGCCACGGTACATCAGGTTGCGGGAATGATAGTCGCGATGCACAAAAACCCGGGGTTGCGCACAGGCCATCTCGATGAGATACCCGTAAGCATCATCCAGCATACTGCGCTCATCGCTTGAAGGTGTGACCTGAAGGATGCCTTCGCAAAACCAGTCGCTGAAAAGTGCCACTTCCCTGCCCAGCAATGCCTCATCATAGGCAGGTAGCCCTGCATCGATCGGATTACAGCCCTGGATCAGGACCAATTGCTGCATTGCCTGTTCATAGAGCGCTCCCGCCCGACCAAAGTCATTATCATTTCCGGCTTCATGCAAGGGAGCCCACAAGAGTGTGGATGCGAAATCCTCCAGACACAGGAACCCCTGTGCGGCATCAATGGCATGAATCGACGGTACGCATACACCGGCACCAGCCAGATGTCCGGCTATATCAATGAACGGCTTGATAGCCTCCCTTTCAGGTGGTGCATCCATCAGAATCCAGGATCTCGTTGCGGTTTTTCCCCTGAAGTAGCGCCTGAAACTTGCATCGCCACTGACAGGTTGCAGGGAACCCTGCTCGGGCCCATCGTCCAGACTGGCCACAATGGTGGAAAACCATTGCTGCAAGGCGGCTTCCCTGGCTTGCAGAAAGCCGGGAGTAAAAGGGGTGTAATTCATTTGACCAGCAACCTGTGGGATAACCCGCAAACAGCATTGCCTGCGATTAGGATCTGCCGGCTTTGCTTGTGAACATGAGGCATCTTACATACACTTCGTTCGGATAAGAAACCACTGATCAAAGCACAAAATGATGTGCGTGAGCCGCTCCCGGCCCGGATCAGGGGTTCCCGAGATTATGCCCCAGCCCACCCGGAATGTTGAAGTGATCCGTCGCAAGACACCCCTGCTGTTTCATCAGGCGCGTTGCATCAGGCAACCTGCCCTGGGACTAGTGCTTTCTGCCTCGGGAATACTGGGTAGTGCAGGCATATTTGCCCAGCCGGCAATGCTGCCACAGGCGAGTGATATTGACTGGGTAAGTTGGGAAGATCTTACAAAAGAACAGCAGGCCCGCGTGCCTGATCGATGTTGTGGGCTTTATATCGAACCCGGACCGCTCCCGGAGACAGAACGCGCCGACTCTCTCGTGATTGATGGCCAGAATGTAAGCATAGGCCAGGACGGGCTTATTGAAGTTGAACAAGACCTGATTCTCCAGCAGGAAGGACTTTTGATCACTGCAGACCAGGGTACCTATGACAGAATCACTGCAACAGCAAAACTTCAGGACAATATCCGTATCCGCCAGCGTGGTGTTCTGCTTACCGGCAGCACTGCAAGCTCTGATCGCAATCTTGGTGTCAGTACGCTGAATGAGGCCAGCTACGTATTGCACGACATTGCTGCACGGGGCAATGCATATGTCATTGTCTATACCGATGCTGAAGGCATCATCACTATCGATAACGGTCTGTTTACAAGATGCGAACCCGGAGACAACAGCTGGCTGGTAGCCGGGGAACACATTGAATTGAACCAGAATACCGGGCGGGGAACAGCAACAAATGTAACCTTGCGTGTCAGGGATACCCCGGTACTTTACCTGCCAAGAATCACTTTCCCCATCAATGATGAAAGGGCCACCGGTTTTCTCGCGCCCATGATGGGCAATACCCGCGACGGCGGTTTTGATCTTGCCATACCCTGGTACCTGAATCTTGCACCGAACTACGATGCAACCATCACACCACGTATCCAGACAGAACGCGGCATCATGCTTGGTCTGGAGGGACGCCATCTCGGACGAGCCTCACAACAAGTCCTGCAAATGCAGTACCTGCCGGATGACCGGCTTTACAATCCTGCCACCCGGTTTCTGCCTGATACAGACAGCCCCCCTGTGCCGGATCGCTGGCTGCTCAATTATGATTATGCCGGCCTGTTGGCCAGGGGCTGGAGTGCGGGCATTGATTACTCTGGTGTTAGCGATGTGGATTATTTCCAGGATTTCGGCAATGCCGGGCTCAGTGCCACTACCCAGAGCTACCTGTACCGCAATGGCTCACTCAATTACCGGGGGCGTGTATGGAGCTTCCAGGCTGCAGCCCAGGGTTTCCAGTTGATAGATCCGGCAGTTTCCAGACTCTCGGCACCCTACAGGGCCCTGCCCCGTTTGAACCTCGATGGCTTTTGGTATACCGATCAGGGGCTGGAACTGGGTATTGAGAATGAATATGTCAGGTTCGACAGGAACCTGGACCCGCGTCTGCTTACCCCGGCCCAGATAGACAATGGCATGCTGGTCACTGGCAGTCGTTTCAGTGCAGCACCAAAGATCAGTTACCCATGGTCAAGCACCTGGGCCTTTGTTACCCCCACCCTGCAATACAAGCACACCGGGTGGTCACTGGAAAACCAGGCGGCAGGTACCGATGATGCTCCCACCCGCGGCATACTCAGTGGCTCACTCGATGGCGGCCTGGTGTTTGAACGCAACACTACCCTGTTCAACTCGGACTATCTGCAGACCCTTGAGCCACGCTTTTTCTATCTGTACAACGAATACGAAGACCAGAGCACACTGCCTGTATTCGACAGCAGCGAACTGACCTTCAGTTTCAACCAGCTTTTCAGGGATGACAGATTCAGCGGTAATGACAGGGTTGCAGATGCCAACCAGCTCACTCTTGCCGTCACCTCCCGTTTGTATGACCAGCAAGGTCGGGAAAAAGCCAGAGCCAGCATTGGACAGATACAGTATTTCGAAGACAGGCGAGTTACGCTTTTCAATGCCCCGGGCCAGATGGATAAAAGCGCTTCATCTGCAATTGCAGCCGAGTTTTCCTGGCAGATAAGCGACAACTGGCGAGCAGGTTCCTACATGGAATGGAACACCAGCACCGATGAACTGGCTGTGGGCAATTTTCAATTCCAATATCAATCTGATATAAACCACCTCCTTAATCTTGGC
The DNA here is from genome assembly GCA_030831125.1 of Gammaproteobacteria bacterium. Classification (GTDB taxonomy): domain Bacteria; phylum Pseudomonadota; class Gammaproteobacteria; order Pseudomonadales; family Pseudohongiellaceae; genus CAILUG01. The sequence continues at coordinate 682 of JAURLQ010000136.1, read as the reverse complement.
TACCGATACCGGGATATTGCCAATCCCATTACACCTGCCGGTATCGACCGCCGGATCATACAGACTGACATTTCAGGTGTTTGGCCCCTGAATGGAAATTGGGGTTTGATAGGTCGTTACAATTACGACCATGCCAACAGCAGGAACCTCGAGGCCATTGCTGGTGTCGAATACAATAATTGTTGCTGGGCGATTCGTTTGGTAGCCCGGGAATGGATAGACAATAACGCCCTGTTCTATGGCGTGGAAGACAACAACACCGGTATTTTTCTCCAGTTCGAACTAAAGGGACTGGGCAGCATACTGGGTGGCAATGTAAACAATTTTCTCAGTAACGGTATCACTGGTTATCGGGAACGCGAATATGGACAAAGAAACTGAAATGAAAACTACAATGCGCTGGATTATTGCGCCACTCCTTGCACTGTCATGCACAGTACTGCAGGCCCAGCCCCGTGAAATCGACAAGGTGTTAGCCATTGTTGATGAAGATGTTGTGCTCATGAGCGAGTTCGATGAGCGCTGGAAACAGGTCCAGGATCAATTGGCCAACGCCCAGGGCCCGATACCGCCTGAGGAAGAACTGCGCAAACAGGTTCTGGACGCAATCATACTGGAACATCTGCAACTGCAGATGGCAGAGCGTGCCGGTGTTCGTGTGGATGACAACCAGCTCAATGCC
>JAURLQ010000135.1 GCA_030831125.1 Gammaproteobacteria bacterium | reverse complement strand
GGCTTCGGAAGGAGTGGTTGGCACACTCATGAGCAATTTCGGACTGGGCGTGGCGCTAAAGGAAAGAGGCATAGAGCTGGTTCGCGCCAAAGTGGGCGACCGTTATGTGATGACTGAACTGCTGGCTCGCAAATGGCGTTTCGGGGGTGAGGCTTCAGGGCACATCATCTGTCTGGATGAAACAACTACCGGAGACGGTATTGTGTCAGCATTGCAGGTCTTGTCCGTAATGCAGGACCAGGGCAAAGGGTTACATGAACTGAAGCAGGGCATGCGCAAGTATCCGCAAACCATGATCAATGTCAGGGTTGAAAATCGGGATGCCATAGCTGGCAATACCAGAATTCAGGAGGCTGTCAGGGATGCAGAAACCACAATGGCCGGCAAGGGAAGAGTGCTGCTGCGTCCCTCAGGAACCGAACCCCTGGTCAGGGTCATGGTTGAGGGACATGACGTAGATACAGTAGCCAGTCTGGCAAGACAAATTGCAGACGCAGTTGAAGCGGAAGCGCTTTGAACCGGAATGACTTCCGGGCGCGTGCGGGTGCGTAGGTGCAGGGGCATGTCAGTGCGCCCGTCCTGAAGCATCATATTGGTTCGGGTATTACCTGCCACTGAGCCAGCAGTAACAGGTTTTTGTCAGACCGATAAAACCATTTCCTTGCGTGCCCAGGGCTTCTCCGCTAGACTTGGCGCCCTTTTTTAGCCGGGTAAAAACAGCACAATGGGAAGACAGCCGCTGGTAGCTGCCAACTGGAAAATGCATGGTCAGCGGGGCAGAATTGCGTCGTTGATTGCCGGAATCAGATCCGGATTGACGGCAGTTGGCGGAGTTGAAATAGCGGTATGCCCACCATATGTATACCTGCAGCAAGTTGGGGAACTGGTAACAGGTTCCCCGATTATACTTGGGGCCCAGAATCTGGCAGTAGAGGAAAGTGGTGCCTTTACGGGAGAAATTTCCGGGCCGATGCTGGCGGAATTCGGATGTCACTATGTCATAGTGGGGCATTCTGAACGCCGCAACCTCTTCGGAGAGAGCGATGCGCTTGTAGCTGATAAATTTATTGCAGCACAAAAGCATGGCCTTGTGCCTGTGCTCTGCGTTGGAGAAAAGGCCGTTCACCGCAAGGCCGGTACTACAGAAAAGGTAATAGCTGAACAACTGGACGCAGTGATCAGCAAAAGTGGTATTGAATCGCTGGCCAATGCAGTAATAGCATACGAGCCCGTTTGGGCCATAGGCAGCGGCAAGACAGCTACACCGGATCAGGCACAACCGGTACATGCTTTCATAAGGAACAGGTTGGCCGGGCACGATGCCGGGATCGCAGAGGAAGCAAGGATAATTTACGGCGGCAGTGTGAATGCCGCCAATGCGAAAGAGCTGTTTGCCGAGACAGACATAGATGGGGCGCTGGTTGGCGGCGCCTCTCTTAATGCTGAAGAATTCGTGAATATCTGCAAAGTGGCAGCAACAGTTGCAGCAGACTGAAAACACTTTACATTGTCATAGACAAAATTGACCGGAATCAGGATGGAATTTGCAATTATTGTTGTTCATGTGATGGCTGCCCTGGGTATAACAGGCCTGGTCCTGATCCAGCACGGGAAAGGTGCTGATATGGGCGCTTCTTTTGGCAGTGGTGCCTCACAAACCATTTTTGGCAGTGCCGGTAGTGGCAATGTGCTGACCAAGTCAACATCCTGGCTGGCGATAACATTTTTTGTAACAAGTCTGGGACTTGCCATTATTGCCCGCCAACAGGCTGATCAGAGCATCCAGGACAATTCGCTGATAGAAAATGTCGACCAGCTTGATGCAATCATCAATATCCAGCAGGCGCAGCCAGCTGCCGCCTCTGATATTCCTGTGGCAGCAGGTGACGAGCTCAACCAGGCGCTGGAAGCGGTGGCGGAACAGGTAGTAGCTGAAGGTGAGGTTCTGCTGGAACAGGCTGCACAAAGCGCCGAGGCCGCAGCTGCTGCAGCTGAAAGTGAACTGGAAAGCGCTGTAGAAGAAGCAGTTGAAGTCCTGACCGAAGAAAATCCTCTTCAGTAATCAGACAAATCAACACAAGTCATGGAGAAACATGCCCAAGTGGTGAAATTGGTAGACACGCTATCTTGAGGGGGTAGTGGCTTCGGTCGTGCCGGTTCAAGTCCGGCCTTGGGCACCAATTTTGTAGTATATAGGCAAGCACTTTGAGGAAATTGCCTCAAAAGCAGTTTAAAAGCACCATCCGGGACCAAACTAAATGTCATAAGGTTCCGTTTCAAGTTGACCCGTACAGGGGAGGTTCTTATAATCGTCACCCTTGTCAGGAACACCGGTTTATTGCGGGGTGGAGCAGTCTGGCAGCTCGTCGGGCTCATAACCCGAAGGTCGTAGGTTCAAATCCTGCCCCCGCTACCAGTTTTTTGTTTTGGAATTCTGGAGATTGATCGACAATAATCTCCATGTACATTTCAAAACAAAGCTGGATTCAAAGGCGTGATAATGAGGCCGTTCAAGGGGCCCGGAATATTGTCACCCTGCCTTGGGCTGAAGGATCAGATCCTTTGCCCGCCACCAGTTTCAGTTGTATTTATGCAAACTGGTGCTCAGGAGTAGCGCATTTGTCGCTGCATTTTGAAAGCCCCTATATGGGGCTTTTTGTTGGTAACAGGGATGAACAGGCAACTCGCCTGGCAGGAAGGAGTTTGTTGAAGTGGGCCTGGTGCCCATTTTTTATTTGTGCCGGAAAAGTATTGCGCCAAGGTATCAAAAATTCCAGGTACCGGAGTAAAGAACATGAGTACCAGAGTCGACACAATCAAGAGTCTGGTTGAGCCAGTTCTGCAGGCACTGGGCCTGAGTCTCTGGGGTATTGAATATCTGGGGCAGGGCAAGCGCAGCATGTTGCGAATCTATATCGACAAGGAAGCTGGTGTAGACATTGAAGATTGTGCAGAAGCCAGCAGGCAGATAAGCCTGCTGCTGGATGTGGAAGACCCGATCAGCAGTGAATACACGCTGGAGGTTTCTTCCCCGGGCCTGGACAGGTTGCTGTTCACACCCCGGCAGTACCAGCAATACCTGCAGTCAGAGCTCAAACTGAGGCTCAGGGAAAACCTGGATGGACGACGGAATTACAAAGGCAAACTGCTGGCAGTAGATGCAGTGGCTGATGCGATAAGTGTTGAAGTTGAAGGCAAGGTGCTGACTATTCCGTTTGCCCTGATTGACAAGGGAAATGTTGTGGCAGCGGACATCTGATTTTGCAGTCAGATAGATTGGAACCGGGAATCATTATTCTGGATGTTATGAGTAAAGTGCTATGAACAATAAAGAAATACTGCTGGTTGCGGATGCAGTCTCCAATGAAAAGGGAGTGTCCAGAGAAGTCATATTCAAGGCAATTGAATCTGCGCTGGCATCCGCAACCAAGAAGCGCTATCTCGATGAAGAAATAGACTGTGAAGTTGTTATCGACAGACTTACAGGCAATTACGAAACCTTTCGTATCTGGACTGTAGTGCCTGATGACGAGCTGGCCTTGCTGGGTTCCCAATTCACTCTCGAAGAAGCCCATGAGGTCAATCCGGAGCTGAAAGCAGGCGATATTCACAGGGAAAAAATCGAGAATGTGGAGTTTGGCAGGATTGCAGCACAAACTGCCAAACAGGTTATCGTGCAAAAAGTGCGCGAGGCCGAACGTGAAATCGTGATATCCGAATATGCCGACAAGGTCAGCAAGTTGGTGGCAGGTACGGTAAAGAAAGTTACTCGTGACAATGTCATTGTCGATCTGGGTAATAATGCCGAGGGTTTGTTGCCCCGTGAAAACCTGATTCCACGTGAGACTTTTCGTATCAATGACAGGGTGCGTGCCCTGCTGGTTGAGGTAAGGACTGAAATGCGTGGTCCGCAACTCCTGCTCAGTCGCACATCCCCGCAGATGCTTATAGAACTTTTCAAGATCGAAGTGCCGGAAATTTCCGAAGAAATCATTGAGATCAAGGCAGCTGCCCGTGATCCCGGTTCACGTGCCAAAATTGCAGTAAAAACCAACGACAAACGCATCGATCCTGTAGGTGCCTGCGTAGGCATGCGTGGTTCACGCGTTCAGGTAGTATCGGGTGAGTTGGCCAACGAAAGAATTGACATCATTCTGTGGGACGACAATCCGGCACAGTTGGTTATCAATTCAATGGCGCCTGCTGAAGTGGCGTCAATTGTGGTTGATGAAGACAGTCATACAATGGACGTGGCTGTGGCCGAAGACAATCTTGCCCAGGCAATTGGTCGTAGCGGCCAGAATGTCAGACTTTGTGCAGAATTAACCGGTTGGTCCATCAATGTCATGAGTGAGGAAAAAGCTGCTGACAAGCTGCAACAGGAGTCAGCGAGCATCATCACGATATTCATGGAAGCTCTTGATGTAGATGAGGAAGTTGCAGAAATTCTGGCGCAGGAAGGCTTTACAGGTCTTGAGGAAATTGCCTATGTGCCTATCGAAGAGATTGCACAAATCCAGGATTTCGATGAAGAAATTGCCAATGAATTGCGAAACCGGGCCAAGGATGCCCTGTTGACCAGGGCCATTGCCTCTGAGGAAAACATCACAAAGGCTGGTATTGCAGAAGATCTTTTGAGCATGGAAGGTATCGATAACGAGCTTGCACTGACTCTTGCCGGCATGGGAATCAAGACCATGGAAGATCTGGCAGAGCAGTCAATTGATGAGCTTATGGTTATCGACGGTATGGATGAGGAAAGAGCCGGACAGCTTATCATGGCTGCAAGGGCACCCTGGTTTGCTGAAGAAAGCGAGTGAAACATCCGGAATCCGGACAGTGTTTCAGACCGGGTCCTGAAAAAGACAGTACACAGCAAATCCGAAAGAAAAAGTGCAGTCTTCCCCTTACAGGGAACTGCTGGAGAAAAGCATGGCAGATATCAGTATCAATGATTTGGCGAAAATGGTGGGTGTGCCCGTCGACCGCCTGCTTGATCAAGTCAAGGACGCCGAGCTTCCTCAGCGCAAGGCTACGGACACCATTTCCATTGAACAGAGGGCTACTCTGCTCTCCTTTCTGAAAAGTCGCCATGGTGACAGCTCGGGTGGTGATACTGCACCGAAGAAAATCACACTCAAGCGCAAGACTGTTGAAACCCTTAAGACTTCTGACAACCAGGGCAGAAGCAAGTCTGTAAATGTAGAAGTCCGCAAGAAAAGAACCTATGTAAAACGCAGCGTAGAGGAAGCCCAGAAAGAAGCGGCTGAAAAAGAACGTCTTGCGGCAGAGCAGAAAGCCAAAGAAGACGCAGAACGAATCGAGAAGGAAGCCAGGGCCAAGGCTGCCCTGGATGCTGCGAAGGCTGCAGAGCCGGAAGCCAGGCCAAGAGCGGGTGCCAAGCCCGCAGCTGATGTCAAAACTGCTGCTGCTCCTGAAGTGCGTTCTGATGCCAGACGCGGCACTTTGCGCAAGGATTCGCGCAAGCCTGAAGAAGATGATGTTGCAGGCAAAAAGCCGGCATTCCGTGGCAAGAAAGACAAGGATGTGACGCTCAAGAAACTCACGCGAGTTCGTTCTTCTGATGATTTCATTCTGGATGAAGACGAGCTGGAAGGTGAAGTGCATCGACGTGCCAGGAAGAAGCTGGCACAGGCCAAGCAGCATCAGTTCGAAAAACCGACTGAATTCATATCTCGCGAGATTGAAATACCTGAAGCCATAACGGTTTCAGATCTGGCCCAGAAAATGTCCCTCAAATCCGGTGAGGTGATCAAGGCACTGATGAAAATGGGCGTTCTGGCTACCCTGAACCAGGTTCTTGACCAGGATACTTCCGTGTTGTTGGTGGAAGAATTGGGTCACAAGGCAAAAACAGTTTCTGATACGGCCATTGAAGACAACCTGGTTGAATCAATCAATTATGAAGGTGAAGAAGTGGCCAGAGCGCCTGTAGTAACAGTGATGGGTCATGTCGACCATGGCAAGACCTCCCTGCTGGATTACATCCGCAAATCATCTGTTACCCAGGGTGAAGCCGGTGGCATTACACAGCATATTGGTGCCTACCATGTGAAAACAGACAGGGGCATGATCACTTTTCTTGACACGCCCGGTCACGCTGCCTTTTCTGCCATGAGGTCACGTGGCGCCAAGGCAACAGATATCGTGATACTGGTTGTGGCGGCAGATGATGGCGTAATGCCCCAGACTGAAGAGGCTGTACAGCATTCACGGGCTGCAGAAGTGCCCATTGTTGTAGCGGTAAACAAGATCGACAAGGAATCTGCCGATCCTGAACGTGTCAAAAGCGAGCTGTCCCAGCTTGGGCTGATATCCGAAGGCTGGGGTGGTGACACACAGTTTATCGAGGTTTCTGCCCATACTGGTCAGGGCATAGATGAATTGCTTGAAGCGATACTGCTGCAGGCTGAACTACTCGAACTGAAATCGGTTGTAGATTGTCCTGCCACGGGTGTGGTTATCGAATCCCGACTCGATAAGGGGCGTGGTCCGGTTGCTACCGTGCTGGTGCAAAATGGCACCCTGAAAAATTCTGACATTATCCTGGTTGGTCATGAGTTTGGCCGCATTCGCGCCATGATTGACGAAAACGGCAAGCAGATAAAAGCTGCAGGGCCATCAATCCCGGTGGAAATTCTGGGCCTCAATGGCACTCCTGATGCCGGTGATGAATTCATCGTGGTCGACAGCGAGAAGAAAGCCAGGGAAGTGGCTGAATTCCGTCTTCATCGGTATCGTGAAACCCAGATTGCCAAACAGCAGGCTGCCAAGACTGAAAGTCTGTTTGCCACGATGGGCAAGGACAACAAGAAAATACTCAATATCGTGCTCAAGGCCGATGTGAGGGGTTCACTTGAAGCCATCATGACTGCATTGCAGGGAATCGGTAATGATGAAGTTGCTGTCAACATCGTCGGCTTTGGCGTAGGTGGAATTTCAGAAACTGATGTCCAGCTGGCAGAAACATCTGCAGCCACTGTTATCGGCTTCAATGTGCGTGCCGACAAGTCTGCAAAAATGCTTATAGAAACTGCAGGTTTGCAGTTGCGTTACTACAGCATCATCTACAACCTGATCGACGATGTGAAAGCAGTGCTTGGCGGTATGCTGTCACCTGAGTTGAGAGAAGAAATTGTAGGTGTTGCAGAAGTGCGTGATGTCTTCAATTCGCCGAAATACGGTGCAATTGCCGGCAGCATGGTAATTGAGGGTACTGTTTACAGGAACAAGCCCATACGTGTGTTGCGAGACAATGTGGTGATATACGAAGGTGAGCTTGAGTCACTGCGAAGATTCAAGGAAGAAGCGGCAGAAGTACGCAATGGCATGGAATGCGGTATCGGAGTGAAGAACTACACAGATGTACGCGTTGGCGACAAGATCGAAGTCTACAACCGTACTGAAGTTTCACGAACTCTCTGATTTTCTTCCTGGTAGCGCCGGTTCGTGCCGGCGCGCCAGTATTTTTGCGTATCCGCTCATGGCCAATGTATCCAACAGAATGGGTAGAATTGCCGACCAGCTCCGACAGGAACTGGCGGTACTGATCAGGGAAGAAATGCGTGACCCGCGTATTGGTATGGTGTCGGTAACAGACGTTACGGTCAGCAAGGATCTTGCCAATGCCAATGTCTATGTGACTGTACTTGGTGCAGAGGCCAAACCCGCGATTGAAACGCTGAACCAGGCAGGAGGCTTTCTTCGCAGCCTGTTGGCAAAGAATATCAATCTTCGCACAACCCCGAAATTGCGATTCATCTATGACAAATCCATAGAGCAGGGTCGCCACCTTTCTGCACTCATTGATGAGGCTCTGGCTCAGGATGCTCTGCATGAACCCAATGATGAAAGTGATGCAGAAACACCCGGGCAGGACCAACACTGATCGTTTCTTTTCCTGAATCCGGATGACTGTTTTGGCTGAACGTTTGAAAAGAGCTGTTTCCGGTATCGTAGTGGTTGATAAACCACCAGGTATTACTTCGAACGCCTGCCTTCAGAAAGTAAAATACCTTTACAAGGCTGCCAAGGCGGGGCATACGGGCAGTCTTGATCCTCTTGCAACCGGAGTATTGCCTGTCTGTTTGGGTGAAGCGACAAAAGTGTCGCAATTTCTGCTGGATGCTGAAAAGGAATATGCCACTGTTGTCATGCTGGGCGGCAAAACCACCACGGCGGACAGGGAAGGCGAGGTGGTTGAAGTCGCTGAAGTGCCAGCACTGGAAGAAGCAGCAATACTGCGAATATTGCGTTCCTTTGTTGGTGAGTCCCTCCAGATTCCACCTGCCTATTCAGCGCTCAAGCAGAATGGTGTGCCCTTCTACAAACTGGCGCGAGAGGGCCGGGAAATAGAAACCAGGGTAAGAACAATCTTCATCCATGAACTTGAGTTGATGGGATTTTCTGACAAAAGCCTCAGCCTCAGGGTGAGATGCAGCAAGGGGACCTATATCCGTTCGCTGGCCGAAGATATTGCGGTGGCTCTCGGTACACTTGGACATGTGGGTGAGTT
>JAURLQ010000134.1 GCA_030831125.1 Gammaproteobacteria bacterium | reverse complement strand
GCCGTCCCTGTGAAAATCTCATCCTTCGAGACTGGTCACGCTCATCCTTAACCGAATATGTCTGATTCTGGACTCATGATGCATACAAACCCACAAGGAAGTGGGGAACCCCGCCATCCATGACGGGGCTGCATCCTTCCCTGACCTTCCTTCTGTCCCTGGTCTCGTCCTGGTATATCCCTTAATGAGTCCCTTCCCTATATAGGTGACACAACTTGCCCGTATGTCTCAGCAAAATTGAAAAATAGTCAAAATAATCTGTTCTGCGGGTTAGACTTGCTCGAAACAGACCACAACATCCCGGAGACCAGACTATGCTTCACTTTTGTGCAAAACGGATTACCTCTGCAGGCATACTGGCCAATTTCAGGAAAATTTCCTGTCTGGTCCTGCTATTTTTTACAGTAGGGACTTTTGCACAAGCCCCCGGTCGGGTGGAGGAATTGACAATTCATTCCCGTGCACTGGAAGGAAATTTGCTGGGCGACAGCCCCGACCGGCAGGTATTTGTCTACCTCCCCGCCAGTTATGACACCAGCAACCGGCGGTATCCGGTGGTTTACATGTTGCATGGCTACGGACTGCGTGCCGAGGGCTGGATGCGAATCTTCAGTATAGAGTCGGCCATCAATTCGGCATTGAGCGAGCAAGGGACGAAAGAAATGATTGTGGTAAGTCCCAGCTCATACAATTTCTATGATGGGGCCTTCTACACCAGCTCCCAGGCTACAGGTGACTGGGACCGTTTCATCTCGGAGGAACTGGTCAACCATATCGATTCCAGATACAGAACCCTCCCCAACCGTGAAAGCCGGGGTCTGATGGGACATTCGATGGGGGGTTACGGCACCCTGCGGATCGGGATGAGACATCCCGAAGTGTATTCTGTAATGTACCCTATGGCAGCCTGTTGCATGGCTGATGCCGGGGAACCGGGAGAAGCAATGACACTGGCAGCAAGCTACAAGACCCGGGAAGACGTGGAAGCCCTGCGTTATCCTGCCAAATCAACCATGGCAAGGGCAGCTGCCTGGTCACCGAACCCCAACCGCCCTCCCCTGTATTTCGACCTGCCTGTGGAAAACGGCATTGCAAGGCCTGAAATCCAGGCAAAGTGGCAGGCCAATTCAATTTTTCCCATGCTGGATCAATATACCCACAACCTGCGTTTGTATACCGCCATAAAATTCGATGTGGGTAGTGAAGACGGGCTACTGGAATCGAACCGGGCGCTGGATGAAAAGCTCACCGAGATAGGGGTAGAACATGTGTTTGAGGTTTTTGAAGGTGATCACAACAACGGGGTCAATCGGAGAATCACCAACAGCGCATTGCCATTTTTCAGTGAACATCTGTTGTTTGAATAACCCCTGAGGATTTTTCAGGCGGCACGGCACATTCATTTACACGGGCGCGCAAGCGCGCCCCTACAGTCCGGAATCAACCGCCACACCTTCATCATGTTCCAGTGGCAATATCCTGAAATTGGTGATGCCATAGGCAATGGAAATTACCGGCATCACCAGATTGAAAAAGCAGTAAGGCAGATAGGCAAGCGTAGCCACCCCGAGAGAGGCCGCCATGAAGGCACCGCAGGTATTCCAGGGCACCAGCGGAGAAGTTACAGTGGCTGAATCTTCCAGCGCTCTCGAGAGATTGACAGGCGCCAGTCCGTATTCCCGGTAGGCCAGCTTGTACATTCTGCCCGGCAGCACGATTGCGATGTACTGATCCCCCGTAATCACATTGGTACCTATACAGGTAAGCACTGTTGCCGTTATCAGTGCGGCCGTACTTTTTGCATGCTGCAGCACAACAGTGATCAGGGCCTGCAGGAGCCCGGTTTTCTCCATGGCCCCGCCGAAGAAAACGGCACTGAGTATCAGCCAGATGGTATTGAGCATATTGGCGGCGCCACCACCGGCCAGCAGATCATCCAACAGGGGATTACCGGTTTCTGCGGGATAGCCACTTACCAGTATCTGCCATAACTGTGCCAGTACATGACTGTCGTCATGAAATTGCTCCTGCTGGAAAAGCAGCGCATAAATACCTCCAACCATTGCAGACAGCAGGATGGCAGGCAAGGCAGGTACACGTCTTACGGCAAGGGTCAGCAGCAATACCAGTGGCAACAGCATGTACCACCCCACCGTGAAATTCTCTTCTATTGCCTCCAGGCTCTCTTCCAGACTGCCTGCCTGTGCCTGCGGCTCACTGAACAGACCAATGATGACAAAAATCACCAGGGCAATGATCAACGAAGGTAGCCCGGTCCAGACCATGTGACGGATATGGGAAAACAACTCGACATCTGCCACTGCCGGAGCAAGGTTGGTGGTATCAGAAAGCGGCGACATCTTGTCGCCGAAATAGGCACCCGAAATAATGGCACCGGCCGTAATTTCCACCGAGAGACCGAGACCAATGGCCGTCCCGATGAGCGCCACACCCACGCTTGCTGCAGTAGTCCAGGAGCTTCCTATGCTCAGGGAAACAATCGCACATACTGCACAGCAGGCAGCATAGAAAATTGATGGATGCAGTACCTTCAAACCGAACCAGATCAGGGCTGGCACCACACCACCTGCAATCCATGCCGCAATCATCATACCCACTGCAAGCAGAATGAAGCTGGGGGCAAACACAACATTCATGTTCCGGTATATGCCATGCTCCAGTTCCTTCCACGCATGTCCGTTACGCATGCCGACCAGCAGGGCAATGCAGCCCGATATCATCAGGGCTATCTGGTTGGGCCCGTAGGAGCTGTCTTCGCCAAACCATCTGACCGAGGCAAACAGTGACAACACCAGAAAAGCGACAGGGATCAGCGCATCGTAAATCGTTGCTATTCTTGCCTCGGACATGGATTCCCGCCTGTAAAACTCAGGTCACTGACAACAGTTCAACTTCAAATACAAGGGTACTGTAGGGACCGATAAGCCCTCCCGCACCACGAGCGCCATATGCAAGCTCATGGGGGATATAAAGTTTCCACTTTGATCCCTGCGGCATCAACTGTAGCGCTTCTGTCCAGCCACGGATCACACCGTTTACACCAAACTCAAGGGGCTCGCCACGTTCTACCGAGCTGTCAAAAACAGTGCCATCAACAAGTGTGCCGTGATAATGCACACGCACTGTGGAATCTGATCCGGGTATCTCTCCCGAACCTTCGGTCATAATCTCATACTGCAGGCCACTGTCAGTTACCGTGACTTCTTCACGCAGGGCGTTCTGTTTCAGGAATTGCTCCCCGGCTGCCGCCATGGCATTGGCTTGTTGCTGCTGCATGCGCTGCGCCCTACGGTTGATTTCATCCAGCGCAGCCCGTAATTCATCTTCCTTGTAGGGGCAAGGCTCACCCCGAAGCACCATGCCAAGCCCCTCCAGCAGCGCATCGGGAACCATGCCCGGAAATGGCTGGGCTCTCAACTGCTCTCCCACCTGTCTGCCGATTGCGTAACTTGCCAGCGCTTCAGGCCCTGTATGTCGTTCTGTCATGATTATCTCTCTGAATATCCAAGGATAATCCGGATGTTATCACGTAGAAGAAGTGTAATTGGTAGGGCTGGGTTAGAATCCGGGATCAATGGGGGGCAGAGTCATTGCCGCCCCACTCAGACTGGAGGACATGCGTTTCTCAGGCCGGGCAGCGACTGTCGCCAGCAGGGATGTTGGCGTCAAGCCTACACGGATGTATTTACGGCGTGTCGCAGCATGGCCTGTGGAACACATGTCCATTCATCGAACTTTTCAGCTGCGTTCCTTCAGCATCCTGATCATGGACATGAATCCTGCAATTGTTAAATGGGACAGCAATTGGTCAGAGCAAGTTGATTTTCACGAAATCACTTTATTGTTGCCAATGCCATGAAGATAACCAAATCAACTTACCCTGACTCCCTTGATTTTGAATCTGCAAGAAACTACCTGCTCGGCAAACCTGAAGCTGTGGAGGACTATCCCTTCGGACCTGAAACTGCCGTATATTTCATCAGGAAGAAAATGTTCGCTACCCTGGGTATGTACAAGGGAGCGGGACGCATGAACCTCAAGTGTGATCCCGATGAGGCACTGGCATTACGTGATATCTTTCCTGCTGTAATACCCGGCTATCACATGAACAAAAAACACTGGAATACGGTTATTCTTGATGGTTCCATCCCCCGCGGAGAAATTGAACGCATGATTGACAACTCCTTTCGTCTGGTCATCAATACCATGCCCCGAAAAAACCGCCCTCTTTCAGGTCTGTGAGGCTATCGCTTGAATTCCTTGTCCTGGCTACTGCTTTTTCTGCTCGCTTCCATGTGGGGGGGATCTTTTCTGCTGATACGGCTGAGTGTTGAAAGTTTCGGTCCTGTCCCGCTTACTACAGCCCGATCGCTGATTGCCGCCTGTGCACTGATGCCCCTGGTTATAATCCAGGGAAAAATCGGCGAGTTCCTCAGGTATTGGCCACACCTGCTGGTGCTAGGGTTGATAAGCGTTGCCCTGCCCTTTTCAATGATTTCCATTTCAACCCAGTACACTACAGCAGGCTTTGCTTCTATCCTGAATGCCCTGACGCCGATATTCAGCACCCTGATTGCATGGCTCTGGCTGAAAGACGCATTGACCCCGTCAGCAATGCTGGGTATTGCCATGGGTTTTCTCGGCGTGATGGTCATGGTGCTGGACCGTGAAACCATCAATGCAAGTTTCAGCCTGCTACCGATTCTGGCAGGCTTGTGCGCCACATTTTTCTATGGCCTTACCGGGAATTATTCCCTGCGCTATGTAAAGGGGATCTCACCGCTGGTGGTTTCTACCGGATGTCAGATATTTGCCTCCCTGTTGTTGCTGCCTGTGGCTGTTACCCAGTGGCCGGATGAGCCAATTCCTCCGATTGGATGGATTTATGCAGCAATTCTCGGCATTGTCTGTACCGGCATAGCATTCATGATCTATTTTCATCTTCTCAAAACCGTTGGTGTAGCCAGAGCTGTGATAGTGACCTATCTGGTACCTGTGTTTGCAATGATATGGGGAGTGCTTTTTCTGGATGAAACCATCACACTCAAGATGTACGCAGGAGCCGGACTCATACTTACAGGCATCGGACTGACAACCTACAGACCAGGCAGGGCAACGTGAAAATCTCCTTTCTTGCATCACATGGCGGCTCATCTGCAAGGGCAATCATCACTGCCATGCGAAAAAGGAAAATTCCTGCCGAACCCGGCATAGTCATAACCAACAACCGGGACTCTGCCATATTGTTATGGTGTCTGGAAAATGATGTGCATGTCAGACACATCAGCAGCAAGACTCACCGGGGGGATGAAAACGCCGATGAAGCAATCTGTACTGTGCTTCAGGAGGCTCGCACCGACCTGGTAGTCTGTTCAGGGTACATGAAACCCGTGCTGGGCAAGACACTGGCGGCCTTTGAAAACAGGATACTGAACATCCATCCAGCCCTGTTACCCAGGCATGGCGGAAAAGGCATGTACGGCGACCATGTACATGCGGCAGTACTTGAAGCCGGTGAAAGGGAAAGTGGCGCCACGGTGCATTTCGTCAGTGCCGGCATTGATGAGGGTGAAGTGATCATGCAAAGTAAAGTGCCTGTCTTGCCGGAAGACACCGTTGCAACTTTGCGCGCGCGCGTCCAGGAAACCGAACCCGGCCTGTATATAGCAGCTATCCAAAAGCTGCTCAGCAATTGAAATTGATAGCCCAGAGTCCATAGATGAAGAATCCGGAAGGTATTATTGCGAGCACCAGCTATCTTTTTGGTCTTACACTGGACGGCAATGGTTCAGCCAGGGCGCTGGACCAACAGAGCAATCTGCAACTGCCCCGCTGGGTACATCTGGATTACGAGGGTACTGACTGCGCCACGGTAATGAAGGATCTTGAACTGCCTGAAGCGGCAATTGATGGACTGGTCAGGGCAGATGCAAGGCCAAGAGCTCTCCTGGTCAAAAAAGGCATCCTGCTGATCCTGCGCGGCGTCAATCTCAATCCCGGTGAAGATCCCGAAGACATGGTATCACTGCGCTTGTGGCTGGAACCGGGACAACTGGTATCAGTACGCCACAGGCGTATCCTTGCTGCCCAGGATATCAGGGAAGAACTGACCAACGGCAAAGGGCCGGTGAGCATCCAGGATCTGGTGTTTGTCCTGATCGAAAAACTGGCAACACGAATATCCGAATTCATTGAAACACTCGAAGAACGCATTGACGCCTATGAGCTGTCAGAAGACGATGCAGATCCCCTCCAATTGCGCAGTGAAGTACTTAAAACAAGAAGACAGGCTGCGGCAGTAAGACGTTTTCTTGCGCCCCAGCGTGAAGCGCTTGAAAGTTTCTGCAGGCAGGCGAAGGATCTCATGGATGAAAACTATATCCTGTTCATCCACGAACAGAGTGATCGCATCCTGCGTTATGTGGAAGATCTGGATCTGATACGGGAACGGTCCATGGTAATGCAGGAAGAACTTATGAATCGTATGGCCCAACAGCAGAACAGCCGCATGTATGTACTGTCACTGGTTGCAGCCATTTTCCTGCCCATATCTTTTGTTACAGGACTTTTCGGCATGAACGTGGCAGGTCTGCCGGGTGTTGATAACCCGGGTGCATTCCTTTACGTCAGCATGTTGATGGTGGCGGTGGTAATAGGGATTTTTCTCTGGTTCAGAAAACGCAAATGGATGTAATCGAAATCAAGAAAATCAAAGGGGTCAGAGCAACTTGATTTCTGTGAAATCAAGTTGCTCTGACCCCTTTGATTTTGACCCCTTTGAGTGTGTGAGTGGACCATTGATCTTTCGAATCAGAACATCGAACCGCCAGCCACAACCTTCGTTCCGTCTTCACGAGTAGGGATATTGCCACCACCTTCCATCAGCAGGCCGAACACGCCTTCCTTGATGGCAGGATGACCTTTCACGATGATGACTTCACCCGGCTTGAAGGTGTCTTTGGTATAACCCTGACGCTGCAGATGAATTACTGCGGCACCGCCATAGCTTATATCCCAGTCACGCATTACACCGTCTTCATCAGCTGCAGCGAGGGTCAGATATGGGTGGGGATTGATAAATGCCCATTCCTTTACGGTACCTTTCAGCTCAAGTTCCACATCTTCGTGGTAAATGCCGTTTGTGCTGTGGTGAGCAAACGCACTCGCTGCCAGGGTAACCATACCGATCATGCCCAGCATCATTTTTTTTGTTGAATTCATGGATTTCTGCTCCTATGGATCTTTGATCAAATCAGTAGTCAATACGAACCGGTTCCGGGTCGTCGGGGTATTTCGAGATTTCAAACATCAGGCTACGACGGGCACCGCTCAATTCACAGGTCCAGTTGGCATCAAGTGTTTCCACCGGAGTGGATCGCACGGTGAATTCCCATGGTTCCCTCAGGAAAAAGGTGTCAACGGTAGACACTTCAAGCACCAGATCGTCACCATCGCGAGTGAAACGCTCAGTCATTTTTTTCTGAGTGGATGAAGGGATCCGGAAATCCGCATTCAGTCCCTGGGGATCGAATGTGAACTTGCTGGTTTCCACAACAAGTGCACCATCTTCATACCTGCCAACCGCGTGGCCAAAGTACAGAAATTCATTGATGGCCGGTTCAGGGTGTCCAAAACCTTCCAGCCAGATGGTACGTACAACATCATCCTTGCCGTAATAGACACGTACGCGATCTTCCAGTTGCTCTATGCGGAAGCTGTACGGATCGGTGTACATATGGGGAATCGGCATCGGGGCACAGTCATATTTCGGCTGGGCAATTTCATCAATGGCAGCCTGGTAGGCCCGGGCACGTTCAGTAAGACGCGGATCATCTTCACGCAACACAGTACAACCACTGAAACGGCCTTCGGCACACTGGGGAAATGACCACAAACCATCAATATCCGGAATATCGTCGGAAGCTGCAAAACCCTGTCCTGTGAAGGACAATGCCGCAACTGTGCTGATTAGCCTGATTGATGCTGTAAGTCTGGAAATTCTGTTTTTCATGATAACTGGAAGCCCCCTGTTGTTCTTTTGAACCGGAATATAGCATGTGCTTGTCTACTGAACTACGCAAATAAAAGGCGAACCGCTCAGTCCTGAAACCGGATCCCGGGCAATCCGGATCTGATGTCTTTGCACCATCTCAACTGCCTCTCGGGACCCTGGATAGTTATTCTTTTCGCTGTCCAGCCCTGGCCTGCAGTTCCAGCAGCAAGGCGATCGTTTCCGGCTTGCGCGTTGGCGCCCTTGCGCCGGTCAGCTCACCCTCTGCCCATCTGATGGGTGTGCGTCCTTCATTGTCGGCCACATCCAGCAAGGCACCATTGGCCGCCAGGTATTCGATGATGTCGTTGGAGCCACGATTGGCAGCTCCGTGAATGGCACGCATGCCCATGTAGTTTACAGCGTTGATATCGTTACCCAGGGAATGGGTGAGTTTGACCGTTTCCAGCAAGGCCTCGGGGCCTTCATCGTATGTCTCCGAGAAGGCCCACGACAGACCGGCAGCTACCATCAAGGGAGTAGTCCCTGTAACAGTGGAGATATTGGGATCTGCCCCGTGCTCGAGCAACAGATGCAGTACCCGCAGATCGCCTGCAAGCGCGGCTCGCAGAAATGGAGTTTGCCCTGTCATGTCTACCCATCCGTTGAAACCGGTACCGGCTATGAAGCGCCTTTCGGGTGTAAATTCCCTGATACGAGGATTCGGATCGGCACCTTTGGCCAACAGTGTTTCAATCAGCTTGTAGGCTTCTTCGCGGTCCACCCGATTGGTGGTTGCGGTTACCGTAAACTCGAGATTGCGGATATCAATGGCAGCCCACAGTGGCGTCTGCCCATACCAGTCCTGGGCATTGACGTTTGCCCCTTGCTCTATCAGATACAAGGCAATCTTGAGGTGATCACTCTTGCCTGTGCGATTAACGTTCACAACACTGTGATTGAATATCACGTTGATCAGCGGGGTGATGCCATTGGCATCAGCGGTTTCAATGTCAGCTCCGGCCTCCACCAGTATCCGGACAAGCCCGAAATTGCCCTGCCGGGTTGCAAACAGAAGCGGGGTTTTCATGCCGGTAATCGGGAAACGCATCCCCCTGTCCGGCAAACCTGAACGATTTATGCCTACACCCTGCGAAGTCCCTACCGGCACTTCGCTGGGATAGACCCACCGATACTCCTCGCCTGCAAGGCTTTGCGCATTTACATCTGCACCGGCCTCAAGCAGGCGCTGCACCAGAGGTGGATATTCCTCTCGAACGGCCAGCATCAGCGCTGTTTGCCCGTAATTCAGGTCGCGGCCATCTACCTCGGCACCAAGTACCAACAACTCATTGACCAGATCGAGAGCGCCGATTCGGGATGCCAGTATCAGCGGTGATTCACCGGCCGTATCTGCTTGCTCGATATCGGCGCCAGCATCCACGAGTATCCGGATCATGTCTGCATGTCTTTGCATCACAGCAACATGAATGGGAGCTTGTCCATAACGGTTGGCAGCATTTACATCCGCGCCAGCTCCCAGCAGCAACCCGACCATTGCCTGGTCATTGACCCGCACAGCCCAATGCAATGCCGGAGTACCATCCACCCCCCAGCTGTTTACGTCCATTCCTTGCCGCAGCAATGTCTGTACAGCTTCTCTGTCTCCCAGCCTGGCCGCTTCCGCCACCGGGGAACCTTCTACCTGATCCGGTGCAGGTACTGACAACACCTGTGCCGCCAATGGCCCTGCAAGGCAAACAAGGATGCAAGGCAAAATTGCTCTTCGCACTTGCACCGGGATGCCAAAAAACATTGTTCTGATCAATTTCACAACAGCACCTCCATCACGCTAGATATCCACTGTGCCGTTACTGTCCGCAAAGCCATCGACTGGTACACCAACCTTGTCCAGCATCGTTACCAGCAAATTCGAAACAGGCGTTTCTTCCGGGAGACGTATATGTTTTCCACCTGTTACTTTCCCGGATGCACCGCCGGCAAGCACTATAGGCAAACCACTGTGCCCGTGATCCTGGGAATTTCCCAAACCACTACCGTACAGGACAAGCGAATGATCCAGCAGGGAGCCATCTCCGTCCGGAGTGGCATTGAGCCTCGAGACAAAATAGGCCATCGTGGTCTGAATATGATACGCATTCAATTGTGCAAGGCGCTGCATGTTCTCGGGGTTGTACATATGATGGGAGCAATTGTGGAAACCATCATTCACACCACTTTCAGGAAATGCCCTGTTGCTCAACTCTGCGGCCAGCATAAGAGTGGACACTCGCGTGAGATCCGCCTGCCAGGCAAGGGCAATCAGATCGAACATGGTCATCGCATGCTCCTCAAAGCTGTCCGGTATGCCGGCTGGCCGTTCAGGCAATTCAATATCGCGCTGTAAAGAATCCATCTCGAGACTCAACCTTCTTTCCACCTCACGGACATCGTTCAGATACTGTTCCATTCGTATCCTGTCTCCCGAAGGGAGCGAACGCTGAAGGGAGGCAAGTTCCTGTCGTATCTCATCGAGAATAGTAGCCGACTGTGCCCTGCGCGCGGCAAGCTGCTCCGGAGAACTGCCGTCGCCGAACAGGCGCTCGAATACCACGCGTGGATTCACCTGCATTGGCATCGGATTGTTGGGTGTTCGCCAGGAAATGGAAGCGCGTTCTTCAAGTGCCAGTTCCAGCGAAGGCAACTGCGTATCCTGTCCTATGTAATCTGCAGCAATTTGATCCATGGAGGTCGGTGAAGGGCCGGTGCCGGGTGCAACACAGGTAAGCCAGCACTGGAATGCGCGTCTGTGATGTCCCCCTGCTGAAGGATCCCCTTCGTAGGCCACTGGCAATGCCAGGCCACTGACAACATTGATGTGTTCCCGGAAGGGTTCCAGGGCCTTGAGTGTAGGGCTGAATTCAAAATTCCTTCCTGTGCTTGTTGGTATCCATTTATCCTGGACTGATCCGTGTGGAATATAGATACAGGCCAGCCTCGAGCCCGGGGATCCCGACTGGGCAGCGCTTGCCATGCCTGCAGGCACCATCGACTCCAGCAGGGGCAGGCCAAGTGCAACACCTGCGCCCCGGATCAGTTTGCGGCGAGATAGATGTTTTCCTGTCAGATAGTTCATACGCGGCTCCTGGACAAATTTTTATCATGCCATTGCGTAACCAGCTGCTGCGGACAGCAATATATGTCTTTCATCACTTCTCTTACTCCACAGGTCGTGACAATTGCGCGGTAACCAGAGCGGGTGTTTCCAGCTTGATTCTCTTCTGGAAAGGCTCGCTTGTTACAATGGCACGTACCACTGCGGCAAGGCTGAAACCCTCTGCAGCCGACTGCTCAACAATACGACGTACTGCAGTTTCATCATAGTGTTGGAGCTTTCTTCCCAAAGCGTAGGTCAGCAGTTTCTCACTGACCGAGGTCATGAATGCTTCAGGCCTGTTCAACAGGGCGGCACGCAAATTGGCCGGCCCGTCAATATGTGTGCCATCTACCATCTCTGAACCGGTGTTGATGGGCAGTCCGTTGTCGAGTTCGCGCCAGCGACCGACCAGGTCGAAATTTTCCAGCGCAAAACCGATTGGATCCATGATTTTATGACAGGAAGCACAGGCCGGATCGGCACGATGTTTCTCCAGTCTTTGCCGCAAGGTATCAGCTGCCACATTTTCACCTGGTGGTGGCTCCAGATTGGTCTCCACACCTGGTGGCGGATTCGGTACATCTGCACCGAGTATGTTTTCAACGATCCATGCCCCCCGTACTACCGGTGAAGTCCGGTTGGGTACAGAGGTTGCGGTAAGAATACTGCCTTGTCCCAACAGTCCTCGCCGGGGACTATCCTCAGGAAGTTGCACTTTTCGCATATAGCTGCCCCAGATACCTTCTATTCCATAATGAGAAGCAAGGCGTTCATTAAGGAAAGTGTAGTCAGCATCGAGCAGCTTCAGCAGGTTTTCATTCTGGTCTACCAGACTCCGGAAAAGCAGCAGGGTTTCCTGGCGCAGCGCATCCCGCAGGGATTCATCAAATGTTGCCACCTGGGGTGACACGACATCCAGATCGCGCAATTTCAGCCACTGCCCCGCAAAGTTCTCCACCAGCGCCTGGGCACGCGGGTCCTGGAGCATGCGCTCTATTTCTGCGAGCAACACAGATCTGTCGCCCAACCTGCCCTGCGATGCGAGATCCAGCAATTGCTTGTCTGGAATACTGCTCCAGAGAAAAAATGAAAGCCTGGAAGCCAGCTCCAGATCACTGATCCTGTAAATCTCACCGGCAGCAAGGTCCTGTGGCTCATGCTCGAATCGATAAAGAAATCCGGGGTCTGTCAGCAACCAGGTAAGCGCACCCTGGATACCGCTCTCGAAAGTTCCGCCGTCAACATTGCGACTGAGGCCATAGAATCGCATCAGGGTGTCTACTTCCGGATCATTCGTGCGAATCGGGCGCCGATATGCCTGGGTGGCAAGATTCCCCAGTATCTGCCTGGCACAGGACTGCTCCTGGTCAGCACTTGCAGGTCGGCATGCAAAAATTGCCCTTCTGCTGGGGGTATCTCCTGGCCCGCTTATCTCGTAGGGTCCATCAATCTCCATGCCCTGCACACTGCCAGAGGAAGCGCTGACTTCGGCAAGATAATATTCCCCGGCACCAACACAACGCTGTTCATCAACAAGCGCCACTGAGATGGTATGCCTGCCTGCAGGCACCTGGAGCCGGAAGTTTGCGGGATCTTCAACAGGTACAGGAACACCATTGAACATGATTTCCATTCTGGGCCCGCCGCACCAGTTCATTCGTCCTACATCGTTGTCTCTGCCGTAAACAGGGATATTGGCAGCAACATTGAATTCATACCGGGCATCTACAGGAAAGTAGTGTTCGACCAACATGCCCCCGCGTGTACCGATTGGCAAACCCTCGATATAGCCCTGCTGGGCATCCCTGCTGCCCGCACTATACTCGACCTGGGTCGGCGCCGTGTTTACATCGCCTATTGCCTGCAGACTGATCTGTCTTGCCACCGTCAGATAACCCTCAAGCAAGGTCGGCGACATGCTCAGGGCCTCGGCGATATTGTCGAAGCCCTCCTCTGTGGCATCAGCCGGTAGTGTACGGACAAGAGCCGTCGCATCGAATGCCAGCATATCCCTTACTGCATTCAGGTATTCAGTGCGATTGAGACGCGAAGCCGGTTCTGCACCCGGATTGGGCGATGAATCCCAGGCCAGATCAAGACCTGTGCCGAGCCATTGCACCATGCCATCGAGTACAACGCGTTCCGGGCGTGGCTGCCCCTGGGGGGGCATCATTCCCGCGCGCACCTTGCGTACAGCTTTCTCCCAGACCTCTGCATCATGGTCCAGTTCATCCAGAGACATCAGGTCGAAGGCGACTCCTCCTGCCCAGTCCGAGGAGTTGTGGCAGTCCATGCAGTATTGCTCCAGGAGTGCCATTTCCGGGGCGCTGCTGTCTTTCCAGGATTCCAGGCCTTGCCGGGCTGCTTCTGCACCTGCAGTTGAGGCATCAGCGCCAAAGGATGCCGGACTCCAGGCCATCACCGCCCAAAAGCCTGCCGCCAGTATGTACGCCTTTTTGCGCATTAATTCACCTCTGAATTTGTATATTTTGCTGTCAGCACAGGGATCTTCGCCCCTCTCTATTTTATTTCCCGGGTCATTCCGCAAGAAGGGCCGGCACCAACAGGTACCAGCCCACTCCGGGAATGCACAGTCTGTGCAAAGCTTATCAATATCTGTAGTTAAGCCCTACAGTATAATTCCTGCCGATTACATCATAGATGCTGTTCAAACCCATCACCCGTGAAGGATTCCGGTCGAACACATTGGATACCGCTCCGTAGATGGAGAAATTATCCGCAGCCCAGGTCACCCTGAGATTCGACAAAGACTGTGATGCAATTGTATTGTCGTCTACATCAATACCGGAAACCCAGAGCCTGTCACGTTTTACCTCACTTCTCCAGTTTTCTGTCCACGCTACTGACAAGGGGCCACGACTGTAGGATGCTGAAAACATGACACGCCAATCTGCATTGTCATTGACACCCACATTGTCGATCTTGCTGCCTATGTACGGATCTATCGATACTTCTGACAGGTGGCTGGCGATCATGCGCAGTCTGAGGTTTTCATCACCGCCGAACAGATTTACAGGCTGGCGATATTGCAGCTCCACATCCATGCCTGTCGTTCTGGTTTGGTTCAAATTGATATAGATATTGCGCACAGTCTGGATCATGCCACTGGCATCGCGGTTGATCTTGTCGCAGAACGCGCCCACCCGGAAACACTCGTTGACTATATCTGCCAGACCAAGAATGGCAATGGCATTGGTCAATTTGATGTCATAAACATCCACCGATGCAGAAACATTGGGCAACCAGGAAGGCTGATATACCAGACCGTATGTAAGCGTGTCGGCATATTCCGGCTCCACTTCCGGATTTCCACCTTGCTGAGTGCTTACGATATAGACAGCATCGTTCAGGAAGGGGTCAGTTACGTTTCCACCACCGGTACTCACGTCATAGCGTTCTGCCAGACTGGCGGCACGGATATCCCGCGAGCGGGTCAAACGGAACCGCAGATCGTCGTAAATCTGCCAATCAATCCCGACCTTCCAGGCCCAGATGCCACCGCTGCCCTGATAATCAGCATAACGGGCAGCCAGGTTCATATCGACTGATTGCGCACCTGGCATCTCGCGTAGCAGCGGAACCTGACCTTCGGCAAACACTTCCTTGACACTGAAGGCTCCCTGGATCAGGGCGCCGGTAGTCAAATCCATGGTCTGACGACCAACCTGGGCAGGCGGGAGACCCTTGTAGATCGGGTTGCCATTGGCATCAAGAGGAGTTCGGACAGGACCCGTTCCGACAATCGGTATCGGGCACCCTGCAACATCACAGCCAATCTGGTCGAGTTCGTCTTTTCTGTAACTCAGACCACCCGCCACATACAAGGGGCCGGCCCAGAGTTCCATGGGTGAGCCATTGACCACAAATTCCGCTGCGTGCTGGTACAGGTTGGTATGGGTAAAGGCCCCATCGTGAATGTAATCCCTTGCCTCCTGCGATTCCTGATTGCGTCCGAACATGTTCAGGGGCTGACAACCATCATTGGGAACCGAAAGGGTGGAACGACAGACAATCTGGCCGGTTGCAGGATCCCTGACTGAATCTATGGCCCGCCATGTTCTGTCATTGCGGTGGCCGTACAGGCGCAAATTGCGGAGGGATTCACCGTATTGGTAGTAGGCTGAGTAATTCCAGCCGCTGTCACCAATGGCGCCATCAAGTGCTGCAGTAAGCGAAAGCATGGTAGTCGTTTGAGGAGCTCCCTCAGCGGAGTTATTGAGCAAATCCGCCGGGGATACCTGCTTGCTCAGTACAAATGACCTGATATTGTTGTCGGCCATTTGCTGCCTGATCGTTTCCGGCAAGAATGCATTGTCATCAAATATCGTGATCTGCTCGAGCGAGCGGCTGAATATGTACCCACCCTTGCGAGCCCTGACCGTACCCCTGCCATAAATGGCTTGCAGTGAAAGCTCAGTGCTGTCACTGATGTCGTACTTGAGGTGTGCAAACAGGCTGCCGCGATCCTGGGGTGCCAGAACCTGGGATTCGAGCGCAATTACATCGCCGCTGGTCTGGGAACCCCTGCCTCCTACGTGCGAACCATTGATCTGCCCCCGCGACAGTGCGCTGGTTGCAGTGAAATCCATGATATCACCATCAAAATAAGGCGCCGGCGTGCCATCACTGAGGAATTGTGTGCCCGCCAATGGACCTGTAGCGATCAGACCACCAAGGGTATAGGTTCTCGAAATGACATTGGGAACACGGATACGCTGTGGTGTCTGGATCGGCACACCACCCCTCGCACCGAAGTTGATATCACCCCAGTACTGGTACCAGTCTCGTCCGTCGTAATTGGGGATGCCCTTGGCATCATAGTATTCACCACCCAGAACCATATGGGCACGATCCCCAAGGTCGAATCCACCAGCCAAAGAGTACCTGCCAACCTCACGATCACCGAGGGAGCTTACGCCTCCCTGTACATTCGCGGAAAATCCCTCGAAATCCGTGTCGAGAATGAAATTGACAACACCGGAAATTGCATCTGAACCGTAGGCCGCCGACGCGCCACCGGTAACCACTTCAGTACGCTGGATCAAAGCCTGTGGGAACATGCTTGTATCCACCGTACTCAAACGGTTGGATGGCACTATGCGCCGTCCGTCCAGCAGCACCAGCGTACGGTTTCCACCTACGCCGCGCAGATTCAGTGTGCTCTGACCACCGGTCTGGGTCCAGCTAGAAGCATTCTCAAGAGTATTGTTGTTTACAAATTGTGGTAGCAGGTCCAGCTGATCCATCAGGGTTCCGGGAGAAAGCAGTTCCAGTTCATCCTGAGCCATGGTTGTCACTGGTGTCGGTGCCGCCATGCCACTTTGCCTGATTCTCGAACCAGTAACACTGATTTCCTCAAGCACTGATCCGTCATCCTGCGCATTGGCAACCGGCCCTGCAACCCCACCTGAGAACACAGCTGCAATTGCAGATGCAAGCAGGTTTCTACGCGTTTTATTTTGAACAATCATTTCTTCACTCTCCTCGTTAATGACCTTGTTTTGACTTTGTTCATTTTTACTTCCCTGGCTTTCTAACCTCACCAGAAGCTGCCTTGATTCACCGACAACAGACACTCTTACTTTCGTACCCTCCAACAGAATTTCAATCGCTTCATCCAGGGCATAATTTCCATCAAGACCTTTGGATTCAATTCCGGAAAATTTTTCACGAGGCAACAAAATCGGGACATTAGCCTGCTGGGCAAGCTCCAGCAGAGCAGTGCCGACTGGTTGTGGGGCTATCTGAAAGTACTGCTTTTCTTCACCAGCAAAAACACCATTTCCAATCCCCAGCATTACTGTCAAAAACACCAAGCTCCTATAGAAATTCTTCATGGCCAATCAGAACCTATAGGAGACCGGTATGAATCCCCGGAATTAATCATATTTATAGTTATGTTTGCCTGAATGCCTGTTTTTCCTCTCTTTGAAAGTTGACCGGATTACCAGAATTCTCCCGAATTTCATTCACCTGATTCATACAGCACTGTCTTTTTCAAAATTGTTATTCGGACCTTAGAACAATGTGCTCTTCACTCAATCTGTCCACCCTGATATTGAAAGTATCCTCCATGGTGAGAAGGATCCCTTCTATATCGCCAGTGCGGAAATATCCCAGCACTTCGATATTTCTCACCTCTTCGTCCACATCTATTCTGATGGACGTGTAACGACTGAGCTCCCTGATTACATCCTCAAGCGAATCCCCCTCGAAAAGCAGCATGCCATCACGCCAGGCAAGCCTGCTGACCAGCTCCTCTGGCTCCAGAGTCTGCCGCACCAGAGATCCATCCAACTCATTGACCTGAACCGAGTCTCCTACCTGCAATGAAATTGGCTGAAGCAAATCGTCAACGTTATCCTGCTGCAAAGCCGAGACCGAAATAGCGGGACGGGCAACCGCTGCAGTGGCAGCCGGGGGCTCCGTCCTGGTGAAATTGACCACACCTTCTATTACCGTAATTTCAAGAACATCCTGTGAACTTTGTTGAACAGTGAATGCTGTACCAACCGCTTCAACAACACCGCCATTTACATGAACCCTAAATGGCCGACTGGCGTCTTTGGCAACCTTGAAATGCCCTTCCCCCCTCAGCAGCACTATTTCTCTGGAATCTTCCGAATAAACAAGTTCAATTCTGCTGTTTGTGTTCAGGGTTACTTCAGAACCATCGGGCAACAAAACCGTGGACTGCTGCCCGATTCTGGTTTCATGGCTCTGGCTGATGATTACCGGTATTTCCGCTTCGGATCCATCAACCAGCCAACCCGGTAGAGGTATCTGCAGAGCTGCCAGCAACAGGAGCAGGGAAACAAATGCTCCAACCAGATACCTTCTCCCGGATTGCACCGGCTTTTGGGTAATGTATTCCTCCAGAGGGAAAACGTCGGAAAGTTCGGAGAGTACGGATACCTGATCCCACAAACGTGCCACATCCATCAATGCCTGCATATGTGCCGGGTCTTCCTTTAACCAGACATGGACGCCATCGAGTTTTTCCTCTGTAACGCCCGCGCTCAATCTGACCACCCAGGAACAGGCCGCATCACAGATTTCCTGTTGCCTTTGCTCGGCAGCGTTGATGTGAATCACATTAGTCATTGCCACTTACCTTTGCGGCACGCAATGATTTTCTTTCCTGCTCATAGCCATGTTTATGCATATGCCTGACCACTAGGGAGAGCCCCTTGATGACATGTTTTTCCACCGTGCTGCTGCTTATACCTAGCTGTGAACTGATTTCCTGCTGACTCAGTCCATAAACTTTCTTGAGTATGAATACCCGGCGACAATTCTTGGGGAGCTGGGAAACTGCGCGGCAAAACATCAGGAAATGCTCATCCGACTGACATTGCAGTTCAACATTGATCTCAGACAGCAACTCTGCCTCATCAGCATCATCCAATGAAAAACTGTGCCTGTGTTCATGTCTCCTGATGCTGTCTATCGCAATATTCCTGGCTACCTTCATCATGAAAGCCCGGGGATGCTTGATCTCCTGGCTTCTGCTGGCAGTGTATGAAAGAACGAAGGTTTCCTGGACTATGTCTTCAATTTCATCCGGTCTGACAATAAATCCAAGCATCATATAAAGCTGCTTCTTGCATTTGAGAAAACTGTCCAGCAAGGTAGCTATACCCCCTTCCTTGTGTTTTTCCACACTCATGGATTCCCCAATATGTTTTTATTCTTTTTTGACAATCTGTTCTGTTGCCATTCACCCAGACCAGACGGGTAGGCAGGAATTATCCTCCACTTTATTTTTCATATCGGAAAATATCCCACTACACTACAGAACCGTTCGGTTCGTTTGATGCTGATTGACATTCCCCAAAAAATCCTTTGGCGCACGGAAACAGAAACAGGATCAGATAAACACCATATCGAATAGACAGTCTTGCAGCTCATGAGCATGGCCATATAGGATATGCATCCATTATCTATTCGATAACCAGCAATCTACCCTCCATGTATACCTTGAGGTCGGGATGTATGCGTCCCCGGTACTACTCTTGCAGATACTAATTCAATGATAATTCCCGACTCACCCCAACCATATTCAAGGAGCCTTTCTTGTTACTTGTTGAAACCGAAATCATGAACTCCGGCATCCATGGCATGGGGCTTTTTGCAAAATGCGATATCAGGAAAGGCACCAAAGTATGGGAATTCAACCCCTTGTTCGACATTGTGGTGAATGAGGCACTGGTCGGAGAACTGCCGGAAGTTGCCCGCACCTTCCTGAAAATCTATGCGTACCGCGCCATTGAAACCAATGAGCTGACCCTGAACCTGGATTCGTCCCGACACATGAATCATTCTGACAGGCCCAATCTTGTCCCGGATTCAATGTCCACATATTACGCTGCACAAGACATACCAGCCGGCACTGAACTGACCTGCGATTACCGCGTTTTTTCAGCAAGCGGAACCAGCGATTTCCAGGAACAGCAAGGGCCTGACTGAACCCCTCCATACAGCCCCCGGACAGAACCATATTTCCGGACATGAAGCCCGGAAGTACTACCACAAGGCCTGTAAAGTCGTTATTCTCTGACTTCGAGAAAGTTGGCGGTCATTTGAAGGATCATCAGCCCAACCCACGCTCAAGCCCAGGAACAAGGTCTTACAACCCTGCCATCAGATGTTTGATAATTTTCTATCAGAAACCAGAACTTCAGACCCGGTCCTGCTCAATCTCTCAGATTTGCCCAGAGGGGTGGACCATTACCATATTGATGTAAAACTGAGTACCCGCTTCAGCCAGGATTTTGAAAAGCTCCTGGGTGAATACATCAGGCAGGAAATGAGCCAGTCAAAGGCTGACAAAGGCGCACAGAAACTCGAGGAAACATTCCAGGAAAATTACCAGGACATGATGACGGTGCTCATTCACCGCATCAAGACCGATCTGGGCCCAACCGAAGTCAATCTCCTGCAGTTTGCCGTAATCCGCTTCATCCTGGAGCGTGTCCGCAATTCACTGGACGAAAACATCAGGAAACTGAGAAACAAACTCTCTGACATGAGAGCCAGCAGTTCCTCCAAATCCCTGGTTGTGCAGGAGCAGATTTTCTGGCTGAACAAGCATTACAACGTGATAGTGGTAAATATCAACCGGCGTATATTTACCTTGCTCAAACAGGTCGAGGCCCGGAAGCTGCATGCCATCAGACGCCAGTATCTGGAGCCGGGT
>JAURLQ010000133.1 GCA_030831125.1 Gammaproteobacteria bacterium | reverse complement strand
GGCCCCAGTCGGTTTCGGAAAGCATTACCCGTACCCCTCTTTCCCGGAAATAGGGGGCTCCGCCAGCATGATCACCGTGAAAGTGGCTTACGAACACCACCCGTAACTCGTCGGGATCCAGCCCGAGACTACGCATGCCGGGCAGGATGATCTCTTCCACTTCTTCCACATTGTTGAGTGTGTCTATCAGCGCAAGGCCATCAGAAGTTTCTATTACCCAGGCACCCACATCGGTTTTGCCAACGTAATAGAGGTTGTCGAACAAGCGCGCCGGGGTGGCAGCCACGCCTTCGCCAAGTCCTGGAAATCTGGCTGGTTGCATGGTGCATTGGCGTACAAAGGTTGATTCAGATCGTGGTGTAGCCAGCGCCCTTGCGCTTGCCACCAAGGTGGGGTCAGCATCCTGGGCATAGAGCACCATGGTGGATGTCCCAAGTACTGCCATGAACAGAATATTGCTGATCTTGCTTATCATGTTGTCCCCCTGATGCTTGTCGTTTGTCTGCTGTTGCCCGTGCTCCCCTTTACAGCGCTTCTATATCCACATTCCGGAATCTCACTTCCCCGGCCAGATGCTGCAAGGAAATAGGGCCGGCATCAGGATGTGTGGTGTTGCGTGTATCTACCGTAGTCACCCCATTGAGTATGAGCACGATGTGGTCGCCCTGTATGGTGACATCGTAGGTGTTCCACTTGCCGGCCGTTGAAATGTATTCGCTGGGGGCCATGTGGTTTACCAGTGCACCAGTACTTTTCTCCATATCCGGCCGTTCGTCGTTGATGTTGGCTTCGTAGGCAGTGGTATCACGAATCATATTGACATCGGTGATATGGAAATAGATGCCACTGTTGGCGGTTGGGGTATCAACATAGAACTCTGCCGTTATCCTGAAGTCCTGGTAGGATTTTTCGGTTACCAGATGGCCATTGCCTTCATCAGCAACAAATTCACCGTTCTCAATGCGCCAGTTGGCATTGCCCACCTGTCGCCAGCCGTCGAAGCTGCCCGACATGTTTTCTGCGTATGCCAGTGTCGAAGCGAAGGGAATGACCATGAGGATGAGTTTCAGAGGGGTCCCAATAAATTTTGGCAGGTTCATGATGATGACTCCGGATTGAAGTGTTTATTGGCTTTGAACAGCTTTGCCCAGTACTGCCGGATGATACTACCGGCGGCCCATACGGGAAACCAAGAAATGGATACTGCCGGGCTCGACACAATGCCAGCGGCAAACTATGCTGTTTGCCATTCTGTCATGGAGTCTGACCATGCAAAACTACCAAAACCTGAACAGTTTCCTGCGTCCCTGGTGTCTCTGTCTGTTGTGCATTCTGCCTGCAGTTACCAGTGCCCAGGCGGTTACACAAATTGCCGTGCCTGTGCCGTCCTTCATTGGTCCTGTGGCAATAACAGAAAGTTCCTGGCCGCAAATGGCAGTAAGCCGCACGCAAACACCGGTTGATCTCGCGCAGGCTGGTTATGTGGAAGAAGAATTTCTGGTCAGTGGTCAGGCCAATGTTTACGACTGGTCCACAGATGGCGAAGTTTCAATTGTCAGTGCCAATGCACCCTATACCACGCGCATTCTGGTTCGGCGTCCTGCAGATGCAGCAAATTCCAGCGGCAATGTGGTGGTGGAAACCGTCAACAATGCACGCAATTACGACTGGGCCTTTATCTGGGCACTTTCCTGGCAGCACTTTATTGATAATGGCGATATTTATGTGGCGGTAACGCATACACCCGAGGGGCTTGAAGCCCTGCGCACCTTCAATCCCCAGCGCTACCAGAGCCTGTCCTTTGCCAATCCACAACCCCGGCAGCTTTGTGCGCAGGATCAGGTGCCAGCTACCGAAGAAGAAGGCCTGCGCTGGGACATGATCAGTCAGGTGGGTGCACTGCTCAGAAGTGCTTCAGGTCCATTGTCTGCATTCAATGTGCAGGCTGTCATCGCTTCCACCCATACCCGCGAACTGACCACCTATGCCAATACCGTTCACAGGATAAGTGCACTACCCAACGGCGAAAAGGTTTACGATGGATTTGTCATCAAGTCTGAATATGCCGCTGCAGACCGCATCAGACGTTGTGCCGCAGCTCCCGGCGATGGCGACACCCGACGTACAGTCCACAATGCCGGTGTACCGGTTATCCGCGTTACCGCCCAGGGAGATGTGCTGTCTACTTATGCAGTACGCCGGGAAGACAGCGATACACCGGGCGATCAGTACCGTCTGTGGGAAGTGGCAGGCGCTCCGCACATGGACAAGATCTACTACGATCATATGCCAATACCCGAAGACCAGGCCAAAACAGGGCAAGCTCCCTTTCTGGCCAACTGGCCCATGGCCTATGCCTGCACGCCCGCCCTCAATCTGCTGGATTTTCCGGTGATGCGCTATGCGGTAAATGCGGCATTCGCAGCCATGAAAGTCTGGGTTCACGATGGTGTGACACCAAATCGCGCAGAACGCATTGCACTCAACAGCAGCAACTCTGCATTCATCAATGACGAATTCGGCAATGCGCTGGGCGGCATGCGCAGTGTGTATCTGGATGTACCCACGGCAACCTGGATCACAAACAGTCCCGGGCCGGCTGTATGCAACAATCTCGGGCAGCAGCGGCCCTTTGCCTGGTCGCAACTGGAAGCGCTGTATGGCAACAG
The DNA here is from genome assembly GCA_030831125.1 of Gammaproteobacteria bacterium. GTDB lineage: Bacteria > Pseudomonadota > Gammaproteobacteria > Pseudomonadales > Pseudohongiellaceae > CAILUG01. The sequence goes on along the minus strand of JAURLQ010000133.1, from coordinate 855 downwards.
TGACAACTACCGCAAGCAGGTGCTGGAAAGCCTGGAAAATCTGGTGTCTCAGGGCTGGCTGACTACGGAAGACAGCACACGCATTGCAGGCGAGCTTTTGCCCTGATCAAGGCCAAACAGAAATCCGGCAATTCCTGAATAGTCCGGTTGTTACCAATAGATGGCATAAAATCCCGGGGGGACCATATGCTGAAATTTACCATGCAGTTGAAAGTATTTATTTTTCTGCTTCTGGCACCATGGGCAGCCAGTGGCCATCATTCCCGTTCTGCATTTTTCGATCAGAACACAACCGTGGAGGTTGAAGGTGTAATCACCCGCGTGCTGTGGCGTCACCCGCATGTCCGTTTCTGGGTGCAGGCTGATGAGTCATATGGCGGAGCACTGTGGGAACTGGAAAGCACACCTCCAAGCATTCTGGAACGCGAAGGAATCAGTCGCGAGTTGTGGGCGCCGGGCGCCCGTGTGCGCGTGGCCGGAGCGCCAGCACGGAGAGTAGACAATGCCATGGAAGTAAGCCATGTGCTTTTACCCGATGGCACAGAAGTGCTTTTGTATGGTGGCTTGAGCCCTATCTGGTCAGACAAGGTACTGGCCCGCGAATTGCTGGGCTTCAGCGAAGAGGCCATTAGCGCTGCACAGACTTCTGCCAGGGGCATATTCAGGGTATGGAGTCGCGAAGGTGGTATTGCCAATCGCCCTCGCCTGTATCCTGAAAGCTTTCCGTTAACCCCTGCAGCACAGGCTGCAGCTTCGGCATTCGTGGAAGAAGATCACCTGTTTACCGGCTGTGTGGCCAAGGTAATGCCGGGCATCATGGACAATATCTGGCCCTTTGAATTTGTTGATGAAGGC
>JAURLQ010000132.1 GCA_030831125.1 Gammaproteobacteria bacterium | reverse complement strand
GTATTGCTGTAAATCGATACGCCAGGACAGCTGGTCTACCAGCATCTGGTAAATGCCGAATGGACCAATGGTTGGATAGTTGGGCAAAGGCTTGAACAGACTGCTATAGGATGAATCAAGCACCTGTGGCGCGTTGGGGTAGGCTTCTTGGCTATGCGCCGCCCACCAGGTAAGAAACTCTCCGGGAATATCACCCTGCTCTGGCAGCCCCTTGCGCAGGTCGGGGCACAGCAGCCATCCGAGGCGAATGGGGTTGATCTTGTCCAGATTGCTCACAGCTGTTCCCGCTTTCTGTTCCTGCCAGCCATTAATAGAGATTCAGGTTTGGTGCGTAAGTAGCAGTTTGCTGATTTGTGATCTTGCCAGAGCCAATTCCTGCGGCGTTATCCAAACAGAAGCTTCCTGCAGGAATTTATCAAAATGCTCCTCCAAATTACCTGCGCCCGCCTTGATCTCAGGATTGGCCAGCAGTTCATTCGCATAGGTAAGCAACCATTCCTTTGGCGCCTCGCCAAGATGCCGGTGAAGTACCTGCACGCCTTCAAGTGCCACGCTGCGCCGCTGTTTCATGGTGATAGTCCCTTCATAGAAGCGCGTTTGTGCCTGTACCCGATTCAGGTAGCCAATGCGATCCGGAAATGCCTTGAAGGCCCTGAGCCAGTATTCAAAGTCGAAGGAGCATTTGAGGCTTTCATCAAATTGCCCCAACAACAAAGTCATGGTCCTGCGAAAAAACACAGTAGGCTGACAAATAAAGCACCCCTGGCTGAATGCTGATATGGGAGTGTTGGCAGGCAAGGTAGGATAACGCTCGAATGGTACACCCGCCTTGTCGACATGCTCACCGTCACCATAGACCATCAACACATCCGGGTTTGTATCCAGAAAGGCCAGCGCACTACCAACGGCTCCTTCCACATAGAGATCATCTGAATTGAGCCAGCCAATAACGGTACCTCGTGCTTGCATCAGGGCCCTGTTCAGCGCCTGGGCAGGGCCACTATCTGCCTGCGAATAGAACCGGATGCGGGTATCCTGGGCAGCCAATTCATCCACGATACTGGCAGTGGCGTCGCTGGACCCGCCATCCATGATGATCAATTCCAGATTTTCACAAGATTGGGACAATACTGACTGGATGGCCGCGGCAATGAACTCAGCCTGATTCAGGGTGGGCATCAGAATGCTGACCAGTTGAGCAGTCATACTTAACTGCTTTCCTTTGCCATGGCCTCTGCAGGTAGCACCACTAGGCCTGCATCAGCTCTGCTACCGAGAATGGCACACCTTGCCGGTCTTTGGCAGACAACTGCGGAGCCTCATCACAGGGCCAATTTATACCTATCTGCGGATCATTCCATGCGATACAGCGTTCTGACGCCGGGACATAGAATTCTGTGGTCTTGTACAGCACCTCGGCAGTATCGGTCAGCACCAGGAAACCATGGGCAAAGCCGGGCGGGATCCACAACTGCTGCTTGTTGTCTGCTGACAATTGGACTCCCACCCATTTGCCCAAAGTAGGTGAACCCTGACGGATATCCACCGCCACATCGAATATGGCCCCCTGCACCACTCGCAGCAATTTGCCTTGGGCATGGGGCGCAAGCTGGTAATGCAACCCCCGCAACACTCCTTTTACCGACCTGCTGTGGTTGTCCTGCACGAAAGCCCCACTGAACCCGGTAGTGGCCTCAAAATCCCTGGCATTGAAACTTTCCATGAAAAAGCCACGCTCATCTTCAAATACGCGCGGAGTAATCAGCACCACATCAGCAATAGCCAGCTTGGTGCCCTGCATTACTTCACCCTGTCCTGAAGCAGAGCAAGCAGATACTGGCCATAGCCATTCTTCGACAAAGGCTGGGCAAGTTGCTGGAGCTGCTCGCTGTTGATCCAGCCATTGCGCCAGGCCACCTCTTCAGGACAGGCAATCTTGAGCCCCTGCCGATGCTCCAGCGTGGCAATAAACTGCCCGGCTTCCAGCAAGCTCTCGTGAGTACCCGTATCCAGCCAGGCATAGCCCCGCTGCATGATCTGCACTGAGAGTTGCCCCTGCTCCAGATAGGCCTGATTCACGCTGGTAATCTCCAATTCCCCACGCTTGCTGGGTTTGACGGATTTGGCGATGTCTACCACCTGGTTGTCGTAGAAATACAGGCCGGTAACCGCATAGTGTGTCTTGGGTACTGCAGGCTTTTCTTCAATACTCAAAGCCTGGAAATCATCATTGAATTCCACCACCCCATAGCGCTCGGGATCCTGCACATGATAGGCAAAGACTGTTGCTCCAGCTTGTTGCTGGTCGGCACTGATCACCAGCTTCTGAAAATCGTGGCCATGGAAAATATTGTCGCCCAGCACCAACGCACTGCTGCCTCCCCCGATAAAATCCTCCCCAATGAGGAAGGCCTGCGCCAGGCCATCCGGGCTGGGTTGTACTGCATAGGAAATCTGCATACCCCACTGCGAACCATCGCCCAGCAATTGGGAAAAGCGTGGAGTATCGAGCGGGGTACTGATCACCAGCACCTCATGAATCCCGGCCAGCATCAGCGCCGTCAAGGGGTAATAGATCATGGGCTTGTCGTATACGGGCAACAGTTGCTTGCTGATCGCCAGCGTAGCCGGATGCAGACGGGAGCCGGTGCCGCCGGCGAGAATGATGCCTTTGCGAGAAGAACGTAGTGTCATGCAGTGCTTTCGGTTATGTTCAGTTGTAATTTTTGCCCGGAATTGGGGCATGCCACAAGTGTTGTTAATCCAAACCAATGGTACCGATTTTCTGGATTATTTGCGCTGCATTCGGCTTTATCATGAACAGAAAAGCCCCTACTATCCGGGAACCATTACCAATGGCGGAGCAACCTTAAATTGACCAATAACCTAGTATGGCAGGATCAGCATGTCAGCCGTGAAGACCGGTCATCGATCAAGCATCAGAAACCATGCCTGCTCTGGTTCACAGGGCTCAGTGGTGCGGGTAAATCCACCATTGCCAATGCCCTGGATCTTGCCCTGCATAACATGGGCTATCACACTTTTCTGCTTGATGGTGACAATGTCAGGCATGGCCTGAACAAGGACCTCGGGTTTTCGGATACAGACAGGGTGGAAAACATACGCAGAATCGGAGAGGTCAGCAAATTGTTTACAGATGCCGGGCTGATTGTACTTAGCGCGTTCATTTCACCGTTTGCCAGCGACCGGCAGCTGGTACGCAATCTTTTTGATCAAGGTGAGTTCATAGAGGTATTCATGGATACACCATTGAATACTTGCGAAGCACGCGACCCCAAAGGACTCTACAAGAAAGCCAGGGCAGGCAAAATTCAACATTTCACCGGCATTGACTCCCCCTATGAGCGGCCAGAAAATCCACAAATGACGCTGGACACTTCAACACTCACCATAGAGCAATGCCTGGCAACTTTATTGTCTTTCCTGAAAGAGAATCACTATATAAGAGAAAAGCACGGCAAGCAGGCATCTACTGACGATACAAGCTGCTGAAACATGAAAGTAACTATTCAACGCCGATATTGGTCATTATTCACAAACCATTCATAGGTGGATCGCAAGCCTTCTTCGAGCCCAATTTGCGCCTTCCACCCCATGGCATTGATTTTTGAGACATCAAGCAATTTTCTGGGCGTACCATCTGGCTTACTTTCATCAAAAACCAAAGCTCCGGTAAAGCCTGTTACCTTCGCCATGGTTTCAGCTAATTCCCTGATGGAACAGTCCACACCTGTACCCACATTAATATGTGACAACATAGGTTGCGTGTTGGCGTCGTAAATGTCCTTTTCCAGATTCATCACATGAATACAGGCAGCTGCCATATCATCCACATGCAAGAATTCACGCATCGGTTTGCCACTCCCCCAAATAACAACTTCCTTGTCGCCCCGCAAGACCACCTCATGAAAACGGCGCATCAATGCCGGGATAACATGGCTATTTTCAGGATGGAAATTGTCATTCTGGCCATAAAGGTTTGTGGGCATAACGCTGCGATAATCCCTGCCATACTGCCGATTGTAGCTCTCACACAACTTGATACCGGCGATCTTGGCTATCGCATAGGTCTCATTGGTGGGCTCAAGCACACCGGCCAGTAATGAATTTTCTTTGATTGGTTGTGCAGAAAATTTGGGATATATGCATGAAGACCCCAGGAAAATGAGCTTTTGCACATCCGCTTGGTGAGCAGCATCAATAACATTGCATTGGATCATCAGATTTTCATAGATGAATTCTGCCGGATAAGCATTGTTTGCCTGTATGCCCCCCACCCTGGCAGCAGACAGATAGATCTGATCTGGCTTTTCACGAAGCATGAACTCCCGAACTGCAGACTGATCAGTAAGATCCAATTCATTACGGGACTGAAATAGATGTGACAGTGTAGGGTCTTGTTTAAGAATGCGGTGCAGTGCAGAGCCAACCATTCCTTGATGACCCGCAATATAGATACGCTGCTGACCCATAGATGTTATTTATTCGTGATGGTCATTGGCTTTATAGCCATGCGACTTGATGAGCTCGTCGCGTTGTGCGATCTCAAGATCACATTGTACCATTTCCTTGACCAGCGCTGTAAATGATACTTTTGGGTGCCAGCCAAGCTTTTGCCTTGCCTTACTGGCATCACCCAGCAATGTATCAACTTCAGTTGGTCTGAAATAACGAGGATCTACGCTGATGATACACCTCCCCTGTTGATCAAAGCCTTTTTCATGAATTCCTTCTCCCTGCCATGAAATATGTATGCCCAGTTCAGTAGCGGCTGTTTCCACAAAGTCCCTGACAGAATGCTGCTCTCCTGCAGCAATGACAAAATCTTCAGGCGTATCCTGCTGCAACATCAACCACATGGCTTCCACATAATCCTGGGCATGCCCCCAGTCACGTCTTGCATTCAAATTTCCCAGATACAGACATTCCTGCAAACCAAGCTTGATGCGAGATAAGGCACGCGTAATCTTGCGTGTTACAAAGGTTTCACCCCGAACAGGAGATTCATGATTGAAAAGAATGCCATTACAGGCGTACAAGCCATAAGCTTCACGATAATTAACCGTAATCCAGTAGGCATATACCTTTGCCACTCCATAGGGGCTACGCGGATGAAATGGAGTAGCCTCCGTTTGAGGACTTTCCTTTATCAGCCCATACATTTCACTTGTTGAGGCCTGATAAAACCGGGTCTTATTTTCCAGACCAAGTATCCGAATAGCTTCAAGAACCCGCAAGGCACCCAAGGCATCAGAGTCGGCAGTGTATTCCGGCTCTTCAAATGACACCGCCACATGACTTTGTGCTGCCAGGTTGTAAATCTCATCAGGCTGCACCTGTTGGATAATGCGGACAAGACTACTGGAGTCAGTCATATCACCGTGATGTAAAACTAATCGACGACTATTGATTTCGGGCCCTTCATAGAGATGATCAATACGATCAGTATTGAAAAGGGAGGTTCTGCGCTTCAGGCCATGGACTTTGTAACCTTTTGCCAAAAGAAACTCACATAAATATGCTCCATCCTGGCCTGTAATACCTGTTATCAACGCGTTAGGCATACAATAATTCCGAAAAATTAAATCTAATTAGATAATGCATAGGTTTAGGAATTGAGTCCACCACAAGAATAAAGCGACAATTTGGCACCTCTGTTATAGACTATCTCTCAATATTATTGAAATATTCATGAACACTTTTGCCTAAAACTGCATAATCAGGATGCTCTTTAGAGGTCAATTTATTCATATAGCTGTTTACTGCAAAATAATTCCTTTTTGCCCCTATCATTAAATAGTGGAACGCCCCTTCATAATCCTTTAATTTAACACAAGAATCTGCCAATTCAACAAACACATCGTAAATATGAATAGAATTGGAACCTGAAGTCCGAGCATCAATAAAAGGATCGAACCCGACAGCGAGGACATCATTTCTATTTTTTTCACTTTGCTCCCTATACTGAAAGTTAATTTTCTGAAACTTATTACTCTCTAACACATCCATTTCTGTAAATATATCTACCTTCTGATCATCAAAATTGATGAAGAAGAACTTTTCTATAGGGGAGTTTCTAATTAGCCTTTTGAATTCTGATGCGTGATGGCCGCACACCAGAGCATCAAAGCATCCAAAGTACATAGGCCAATAATTTATCCTTTCAAAAGCTCTGTATGCTGCATTCAGTCCCATTGTATGCATGCCATCAAGATCATGGAGGTTAACATAAGCCAATGAAGGACCATTGCCAAGCAAGATAAAGATATCGTCACGGATATTATCATACGAATTCAGAAGCCTTCCTGAATACTTGTATTGATCAACTCTTGATAGGCTACCTCTATGAAGCAATACAGTTGAACTTTTTTCACGTTTTGGTATGGGGAAACCAACATTACTAAAAACGGGCTCTCGTATATATAGCCTGGAACTGATATCGGCGATGGTCAAATATTCAAACTGATTTGATGCGCAAACATGGGCGCGCATGCACGCCCCTACCAAACCTGCAGACACCAATAATTATCCAATGCCAGGTAGGGGGCGGCGTTAGTCGACCCGGCGATGGTCAAATAATCAAACCAATCTGGTACGGGACGATGGGCGAAGGGCGAAGGGCGATGGGCGCACTGACGCACGCCCCTACGATTCTTCCGGGATTGCAGTGAATCCTCATTCATACATTGGGGCGCATGCACGCCCCTACCAAACCCGCAGACAGGAATAATTGCCCAATACCAGGTAGGGGTCGGCGTTAGTCGACCCTTCAATCCTTGATGGTGACCAATCCAATGCGATTACTGCTGCTCTGGTGAATGAGCAGGTTGTTGTCTTTGGTGACCCACATGTTGCGGACTATGCCCACACCTGAGGGGATGGCCCAGCTCTGGAACTGTTCGGTTTCGGGATCGAAACGCACCAGGGCATCGGGACGCATACCGGATTCGTTGTACCAGACCTTGTCGTTGACCACTGCCAGTGCGTAGGGTGCTGAACGCGCGCCACTGGGTGAATCCCATTCCTTGATTTCGCCATTGGCAGGATTCAGACGGCCGATTTTTCCCTGCGTGGAATTCACATACCAGACCATGCCCTTGCTATCGAGGCCCAGACGACGTACACGGGAGGCAGCGTTGGGAATGTCGTAGTAGCGCACATCCATGGTTTCAGGATCCATGGCGCCTATCTTGTTGGTGCCGTTATAGGCAATCCACAATGTGCCATTGGCTGCTACCTGTATGCCGTAGGGACGAGGCTGGGTGTCAACCTCCTTCAGTTCCCCGGTTTCAGGATCGAGCATGCCCAGCATGCCCGACTGCTGCGCGGTGAAATAAAGTTTGCCGTTGGGATGAAACGCTGCGCTGTGGGGATCTGCTGCACGCGTTTCAAACTGGGTAATCATGCCGGTTGCGGGATCCAGCTTGCCGATGGTGCCGTTGCTGTTGCCGGTGTACCAGATGTTGCCATCTGCATCGGGCACGATGCTGTGCGGCCGGGCGGTTACCGGCAACCTGAATTCTTCCATTTCACCTGTGGCTGGATCGAGCCTGCCCACCAAAGATGCCCACATGCCGGTCCACCAAATGGAGCCGTCGGGGGCTTCTATCGGATCGCGAGAGCGTTGACCCAGGGTTGGGGCTGTCCATTCCTGTACTTCAATTTCAGCAGGGCCGGGGATAAGCACGGGGGCCCGATCGGGTCGGGCCGGGTAGTTTGTGGTGAGATATTCGGCAATGGTGTTGGCCTGGGCATCGGGCAGATCGATCATGGCATCGAATACATGCCGCCATTCCTGCGGATTACTGTAGCCGGCAGATCCGACAATATTGAATGCGGTGTGACAGGAAAAGCAGACGGTTTGCACCAGTTGTTTGCCGGGGCCTTCGGGAAGGTCACCCACCTGGCCGGGTTGGGCCAGGGTTGTGATTGGCGATATCGCCGAAGCCAATAAAGTGAGTTTCAGCAGGTGTTTCATGGGTTCCCCTCCATTATCCGGTAATTGAATAGACCGGGATTTGAAGGGGAGCTTACCGGATGGAACAACAGGGAAACAAGTGGGCGCGCATGCACGCCCCTACACGCACAGATTGAACTGCAATTGGTATTGAAGGGCATTTGTGGGCGCACTGGCGCGCGCCCCTACCAAATTTCGGGTTATGCACCATTGCCCAATGCCAGGTAGGGGTCGGCGTTAGTCGACCCGGCGATGGTCAAATATTCAAACCATTTTGAATCGGGAAGATGGGCGCACTGGCGCACGCCCCTACC
>JAURLQ010000131.1 GCA_030831125.1 Gammaproteobacteria bacterium | reverse complement strand
CCTGTTTGACTTTGCTGGCATCAGCCAGTGAATTGACTACACAGACAGGTCCGCTGGCAATGGCCCGGCCCACCGCCTTGCCTTTGCAAAGTGGTGTGGCACTCGATAGCAGTCTGTATTCGGTAATTGCCAGAACCTGTTGGTGTCTGTGTACGGTTTCAGGTCGTGCCTGCACAATGAACAATTCACCAGTAATGCCATCACGGGCCCATTCAATGTCCATGGGCATGCCGTAATGCGTTTCAATCAGACTGCACCAGCTGCCAAGTGTCATTACATCCTGATCATCAAGGGACCATGATGATCTTTCGCGGTGGCTGGTATCGATGTTTTTCACCGGACTGCTTTCGCCTTCAGTGGCATAAACCATACGCTGTTCCTTGCTACCCTGCTGTTTGTACACAAGTGGTCGGGGATTCTTGCCAATGGCAGGTTTGAACAGGAAAAACTCATCCGGACTGACAGCACCCTGTACCACATTTTCACCAAGACCCCAGCTGGATGTGAGATATATGAAGTTGTCGTTTCCCGTTTCAGGGTCGAGGGTAAAAGCCACTCCGGCGCTACCCAGATCCGAGCGCACCATACGTTGTACACCAACAGACAGTGCCACCTGCATATGGGAAAAGCCGTTGTCTTCCCGGTATTTGATGGCCCTGTCATTGAAAAGTGATACGTAACATTTTTGTATGGCATGTATCAGGGCTTCAAAACCACTGATGTTGAGATAGCTTTCATGCTGGCCTGCAAAGCTTGCGGTTGGCAGGTCCTCTGCCGTGGCGCTGCTGCGAACTGCTACAGAGCCCTGTCCTTCACTGAGCAATACTTCAAAAGCACTGCGAACCGCCTCAACGATACTTTCAGGCATGCTGCCACTGGCAATAAGCTTTCTGCAGACATCCCCGGTTTCTGCAAGGTTGACCAGACCGTTGATATCCAGTTTGCCGAGCGCTGCTTCAAGCGGAGCGATCAGATTGTTGTGTGCAAGAAATTCCCGGTATGCCGCTGCGGTGACAGCAAATCCATCCGGCACCTTGATGCCTTTGGAGCCCAGAGTGTTGAACATTTCTCCCAGGGAAGCATTCTTGCCACCGACACTGGCCACATCGTTATTGCATATCTGGCTGAAAGGTCGAGTGAATGACATTGGATTGTTTCCATGTTCTGGATTATCAGGGACACCCTATCGGCAGGACAGGGTTTCGGTAAATACAAAGTTTGTGGCGCTGCGGCTTATCAAATTTTGCAGTACCAGCAATACCAGAGCGGTACCCAGTTCAACGGCGCTGTCATGCTGCACAATCTGCTCGTGGCTTTCATCAAAGGGTGTATGTGCTATCAGGGGGGGCCTTCGTACGGGCTGGTTGCCGGCAAGCAAGCCGTGGCGAATTTCGTAAAGTTCGCTGATAATGCTTCACTTGCTGGCGGAAATGCCAGTTCACAGTTGCATTTCACCAGTTCGGCAAGCAACAGCAGGATGACATTCATCTCCGACAATTCTGTTCAGGCCAAGAAGCCTTCCCTGGTGACAGGCAAGGTCCTTATCCTGCGGCCGGTTGCATCGTAAATGGCATTGGTGACGGCAGGAATAACCGGTGGATAGGCCGGCTCACCAAGACCGGTAGGATCAAAATCCGATTCAATGAAATGGATGTCAATCGTGGGTGTGATGCCTATTCTGCCCAGTGGATACTGGTGGAAATTCTGCTGGTCCACCCGACCGTTACGGAAGGTTATTTCCAGTCCGAGCAAAGTACTTATGGCATCTATCACACACCCTTCCACCTGGTTCCTGGCACTGCTGGGGTTGATGACCGGGCCGATATCCCCGGCAACGGTGATTTTGTGAATGGTCAGCCTGTTGCTGCTGTCGACACTCACTTCCGCCACATGGGCAAAGTGGCCGGCATGACTGAAGTGGAATGCCAGTCCAAGACCATGGCCTGTTGGCAGTTCACGCCCCCAGCCTGCCTGTTCGGCGGCCAGGCGGATGACTGCTGCAGCGCGGCCGGTATTCAGTGCGTTGATGTTGCCCGGATCCAGCCAGCGCGGTTCACCAAATACCTCCAGCAGGAATTCAAGATGGTCGCGTCCTGCCGCTACCGCACATTCGTGCAGGAAAGACTGCACAGCAAAGGCAAGGGCATTGGAGCGGGGAGCGCGCATGGGACCTGCCGGCATCAGGGAATCCATGGTGGACTGGGTAACATTGACGTTTTCCAGCAAGCTGATGGGAAACTCATCAGCGGGGATGTCGGCTGCCCGCAGCGGCTCCCTGGATCCCGGTCTGGCAAAAGTAATGAAATGATCCTGCCAGGCAGCCAAGCTGCCATTGTGGTCGATTGCGGCCTTGAAGGCATGGAATCCGCCAGGACGATAGAAATCGAAAGTCATGTCATTTTCGCGCGTCCAGAATGCCTGGACCGGCAAATCAAATCTTGCCGCAATGGCAGCTGCTTCCACGACGTAGTCGTTCGACAGCCGCCGCCCGAAGCCACCTCCGGCCCGGAGCTGGTGCAGGTGGATATTCGTTTCAGGTATTGAGAAAAATGCTGCCAGTTCGGTGAGTGCCCTTTGTGGTGTCTGGGTTGGGGCCCACAATTCCACGAAATCACCATCGACCCTTGCTGTGCAGTTCTGCGGTTCCAGCGTGGCATGGGACAGGAACGGGTAGGTATAGAAAGCTTCAGCAACTGCACCTGCATTCCTGAATGCTGCATCCACATTTCCCTTGCTGGTATGGACGGATGCAGGTGCCTGGGTGGCAAGTTGCCTGGCGTTGGCAACATGCACATCCCAGGTGTCAGTGGCAGCAGTACTGTAATCCCAGCTTGTTTCAAGGAGGCGGGCGGCCCGGATGGCGCTCCAGGTTGAACGGGCTACAATCACCACGCCTGAATGGATGGCCGGTTCGTTGCGCACATAATCGATCGGCGCACCACGTCCCTGCATGATAAAGGCATCCACGACTCCGGGCAGGGTCTTGATGTAATCCAGATTGGCCGATACCGCCTTCGCACCGATGCGGGGACTCTTCACGAAATTGGCAAACAGCATGCCGGGGAGTCGCTGGTCCAGGCCATACAGAGGCTTGCCTGTGACGATTTTGCCACTGTCGACACCTTGTACAGGTCTGCCGATGAGGCGCCATTCACTGCGCTCCTTCAGCCTGAGTGTGTCCGCATCCGGCAAATCCAGGGTGCTGGCCAGCTCGGACAGATCCCCATAGGCCACACTGCGGCCGCTGTTGTCATGGAATACCGTACTGTCTGCAGTTCGCAGTTCTTCGGCATCCACATCCAGTAGCAGGGCTGCGGCTTCCACCAGCATGGCCCTGGCGGCAGCACCGGCACGGCGGTGCGGATACCATTGGGTGGGCGTGCCGCGGGAACCTGCGGCAGACTGGCTACCGTAACGGGTCGCATCAATTTCTGCCTGCACAATATCCACATCGGACCAGGCGGCATCCAGTTCTTCCGCCACCAGCATCGGGAACGAGGTTTTCACCCCCTGGCCGACCTCCGGTTGTGTGGCCATGATGATGATCTTGCCATCCGGCCTGATCTGGACATAATCCGTAACCAGATTGCTGTTCGCTGCTTCCTGTGCAAAAGCAGCCTTGCCGCCGGTGGCGATGCCCAGTACCAGTCCACCACCGGTGATGCCACCAAGCCTGAAGAATGTACGACGATTCACCGGCACATTACTGGTTATGGAAGAAGTTGAACCGGAACGGAATTCTTGCCCCATTTTTGTCAGCCTCCCGAGGCTGCCCCCTGAATGGCAGGGCATTCCTGGATTGGTAGTCAGGTAGATGCCGCCCCTGTCTTCCTTGAGAAGGGGCGGTGCAAACGTTTAGTGTGCTTCAGTTGTAAGTGTTTCGGAAAGCAAACCGTCCATCAGGTCCTTGTTGTTTTCCATGCACCAGTATTCGTAAATCTCGGCATCTTCGTCCATGCGCACGAAAACACGGGTGTTTTCGATGGGCTTGGCATAAAAGGCCGGGTCCGTGATGGTCAATTTATATTCCAGAGTGTCGGCATCGAGATGGCGAATCCGTTCCACAATCTGCATCTGGTCACTGGAAGGGTGCTCTGCACCATTGTCCAGCCATGACATGCCATTGAAGCCAGCGGATTCGATGACCAGCGTGTCACCCTCATAATGACCAACGGACTTGCCCATCCAGGTTGGTTCCGGATCTTCAGGCATTTCGCTGCCGTCTGTCGGGACGATATGGAAAATGTTGTTGGACTCGAACAGGATGGCAAATACGTCCGGTGTCTGCACATACATAACCGGATATGAGGTCTGGTTGGCCCGGGTATAGCCCCATGGCAGGCAGCGGGCAGGCCAGTCGATTTTCGGACCGGTATGGGCAGCAAGACCAGCAGCGGTAAATTCCACCGGGCCGTTGGATTTGGAACTGCAGCCTGTGCTGCCCGCGCCACAGCCATTCACATCAGCACTGATGTCGCTGATACGGGGACGATCCCAGATGCCGTTGAAGTCAGGTTTACCGTCGGGTAATCGAGGAATGTCCTGTGCCACTGCCGAAAACGGGGCTGAAGCAAGGAGAGCCAGAACGACTGTGGTCAGTAGCTTGAACATTGTGGTTGGTGTTTTCATCATTCCAGCTCCGATGCGTTACCGGAAAAGAGGCGAGTGCCATCAGCGAGCCTGACAGCCTGGGTATAACAGCTTAATGGATCGTTGCGTGCCTTCAGCCCTTCAACGATGACATGGTCACCGGGCTTGAGGGAATCCTTGCTCCAGCCCCGGCGACGCAGTGAGTTCGGACTGCCTCCTTCACACTGGAATTCGGCAGTGGTGCCGTCTTCTGTTTCCGCCATGATGTAGATCCAGATATGAGGGTTGAACCATTCAACCTTTGATACTGTGCCATCGATGGAGACTGTCTGTTGCAGGTCGAATGAACTGCCCACTGAATGATGGGCAAGGGCCGTAGCTGCCACGAAAGGACAAAACCCCAGTAGCCAGCCTGCATGCGTCAGTTTGATCATGTTGCAACCCCCTCTGTTATGTGCTTTTCGCTTATACTACTTTAAGGATATTGTAAATGGAAACAGGTTCAGTGTTGCCAAAGTGTCCGCACAGGCCTGTGTTTTTGAGAGAGATTTTCATGCCAGCTCCGGAATTTCCAACAGTCTCCATTATCGAGAATAGCCTCCGGGCCGGCCGACAATGCTGACCCGATCCGGTTTTTCAGGCCTTTTGCACCCGTTTCAGGCATGCTGGATTGCCTTGCTGTCCCTGATAGTTCTGCCTTTTAACCAGGCAGATGGCCAGGCTGGTGCCACACTCGATCCTGATGTAATTGCTGCTGACAATTACGCGTCCACACACAAGCCGATGGAAGTGCTCGGGCGTTTGCTGTTCTGGGATCCCATTCTGTCAGGGGACCGGGATACGGCCTGCGCCACCTGTCACCACCCTGATTATGCCTATGCCGATGGCCGGGCACTGTCACGAGGCACTGGTGCCTCTGGACTGGGGCCTGCCAGGACTGATACCAGTGAAGGCCGCATTCCGCTCGTCAGGCGCAATGCACCAACTGTCCTCAACACGGCGCTCAATGGTATGGGCAGTTTCAGCGGTCAGGGGGGCGCACAACCCGGACCGGGACGCATGAGTACCGGTCCAAGAGCGCCGATGTTCTGGGATCACCGGGTCCGCAGTCTGGCGTTGCAGGCACTTGAGCCGATCAAGGCATTTGAGGAAATGCGTGGTCCTTCCCATACTGCCGAGGAAATCCTGGATGTTGTTGTTTCGCGTCTGCAGGAAATACCGCAATACAGATATCTGTTCGATGAAGCCTTCGGCGCCGGATCCGCAATAACGACCACCCGGCTGGGTGAGGCGATAGCGGCATTTGAAAAAACCCTGATTGCCATGGACAGCCCCTATGACCGGTTTCTGAGGGGGCAAACCGATGCCTTGACCGAGCAACAGCAACGGGGGCTGAAGACCTTCGGGAACATGCGCTGTGACAGTTGCCATGGCGGCACCATGTTCTCCGACTACGCACTGCACACCGAAGGGGTTGGGGAACATCCCCTCGTTGCTGAAGCCGATGCCGGAGCGGGGTCCTTCAATTTCCGTTCACCGACCTTGCGGAATATTGCGCTTACTGCACCGTACATGCACAACGGCACAATCGAGACCCTTGAAGAGGTGTTGCATTTCTACAATGAGGGGGAAAGCCGTAATCCGAATGTCGCGAAAGCCGGTGATGGCCAGAACAGAGCCAATCTTGCCCGGCTGGATGCCAGCTTCATCGATGTGCCCCGGATGAGCGATGCAGAAATGGCAGATATCATTGCTTTTCTCGAATCACTTACTGATCCGGCATTCGACAAGAGCATTCCGGCTTCGGTACCCAGTGGTCTGCCTCCGGGAGGCAGCATCACATCTGCTTCAACCGGCGGGCAATAAGCGGAACCAGCTGCTTTCATCACCAGCCCGTCGATGCCGGATGCTGGCTGCAGTTATATTTGACCAGTTGGTCAGACGTAAACCATGCCCCGCATGAGCAGTCTTGCAGTCCGTAACACGCCGGCCCGGGTAACCGTCCAACTTCCATTTTCCTTTTCGATATCAAGTGCGATATCGAGTCTGCCGGCGATATGCTCAATCACCACATTCCTGACCGCACCATCATCCGGTCTGGCTACTTCGTGTGCCACCGTTCCGGGCACGCAGGCTGCAGTAGCTACGCAGATCCCCCCGGTGACAGCATGTGCCGCATGCAGGGCATGGGGTGTCAGATAACGGGAGCGGATCGTACCGCCGTTCACCGGGGCAGAAACGATACCTGGCTTCGGTACTACGGAATCGTGGACATCCCCCAGCCCCATGAGGATGCCGGCCTGCAGGCGGATACTTTCTATTCGTTGCATCACGTCCGGCCTCGAGGAGAAAAATGCGGCATCTTCACCGCCATCCAGGCCCAGGCTTGCTGCCCGGATGAGCACCATGGGCATGGCGGCATCGACACAACTAACGTTAACGCCATCGATGATGTCCGAAGTGTTGCCCGTGGGCAGCAGTGCACCTGTCTTGCCGCCGGCCACGCGGGAGAAGTAGAGCAACACCGGGGCTGCGGAACCAGGCACACCATCAATGACGGCATTTCCCTCATAGTTGACGACGCCACCCGGAGTCTGCACCACAGCTTCAATGACCGCGTTGGTATTGATGTTGAAAATTCTGACCGTAGTCACAGGATCCCGGGCCTGGACAAGGCCGGTTTCGATCGCAAAAGGACCGACTCCTGCCAGCATGTTTCCACAGGGAGGAGCGGTATCCACGATAGGGCGATCGATGGAGACCTGGGCGAACAGGTAGTCCACATCCACACCGGGATGGCTGGATATACCGACCATTGCCAGTTTGCTGGTCAAAAATTCAGCACCGCCGATACCGTCAATCTGGCGCAGGTCCGGCGAGCCCATGATGCGCAACAGGATCGCATCGCGCCGGGCTGTATCTGCCGGCAGGTCGGCCAGATTCAGATAGGGTCCTTTGGAGCTGCCGCCGCGCATCAGCAGACAGGGGATCGCTTGTTGGGTCATGAACTTGCCTGGCATTGGTGGTGCCGGAATTCTAGCACCGGATGGTCCGGGATGGTTTGGTCTGCAGGATTGGATAGTGTCTGGGTTTGAAGAACATGAACAGTAGCCACTTTCTGTCTCTGGATCTTCGACACGCCGTAGACCCATCCATGGAGGCTCGGCTGCGGCATTCATGCCGCAGACGGTCTCAGAACCAGAGACAGAAAGTGGCAACCAGAGTGCAGGGTAAATTCAAACCCGGACACTACCCGGTATTGCTGTCATGCCTGGGGGACGTCCATCAGCACAGAGGATGTGTGTAAGGGGAAAGGGTCGACAGACCCGCAGACCTGATACTGCAGAAAGCCACCCTGTCCGGATCAGGGAGCAATCCTGACGCCCACCACCTCAGCCAGAAAACGCTGAACAGCCAGTGTAACCGGATCGTCAATCCTGCCGATGTCGACACTGCTGCCGAAGTGATCCTTGCCGATCAGTTCCGCCAACGTGGCCTTGTGGCCGGATGAGCGCAGGGCAGCAGCCATGGCCATGGCATCGGATTCACTGCCCCCGGCTCCGCCGCCGGCAGACTGGCCGATGCCGAAATTGCCGACATGCAGCAGCAGCCAGTCGGGGATGTAGTGATCCTGTCTGGTTGCTATATGCAGAGGGGATGCAGCTTCCCAGTCACTGCGATCAGGGCCATAGGTTTCCACGAGACTGGCTCTGCCTGCCGGTGTGTCGGCTCGCGACAGTGCATTGAAACCACCTCCGTCAATGGTGATGGCTCCCTTGAGAATGGTGAGATCCTTGCCGGCATTGTTCAGGAAGCTGTCGTTGGTGGCGACCCTCGACACCAGGCTGGCGCCGGCAGAATGCCCGGCCAGCACGATTCTGTCGGGATCTCCGCCGAATTCGGCGATATGGTCATGGACCCAGGCCACGGCATTGGCGACATCCTGTTGTGCGGCAGGGTAGGCACCGGCATCACCCAGACGATAGTTGATACTGACAAAGAGCATGCCCAGCTTGCGGGGAAACCAGACAGGTTTCTCACCCAGATCCCGCGGCCAGGCCTTGTCGCCGCGGGTGCCACCCCCCCCGTGGACATACACGAACACCGGTGCATTCTCCGGCGGGGTATGCATGGTGGGATCCATCGAATATATATCGAGGCTCAGCAGATTGGGATCCACTCCCGGGATTTCGGCGAACGGAATGTCGCGCTGCCACAGGATGTAGAACCACTCGTAATCCGGTGCCATGGAGTTTGTCACATGCACATGAGAGATAGCGGATTCATGCGCCGTAACAGCGCTGGTGCCGATCAACAGGGCAAGTGCAAGGGCAGATGCAGCCAGAATTCCATGCATTAGGGTTTTCCTCCAGTTCAATTGCGGCAGCCGGCATGGGGCAGAAGCCGATAACCTGCAAAGTGAACAGGCTGCTGCGGTATCAGTGACTTCTTCGCTGAACCCGGCCGCTTACTACCGGTAGCGGTAAGGCTGTGCTGCCAGCGAAGTCATTTTATGTTTGTCCGGATACAGTGCCCCCAGCGCAGCCTTTCTGGCAGCGCGGGCTGGGTACCAGACCGTGCCGTCACCCGCTACCCTGATTTTCGGATAGTCCGAAAACTGGGGGGTCGGGTAATAGGTGAAATCCGCAGTTTCCGGGGAGAACAGGATGATGGTGCCACCCTGACCACCATCGGTCACCCACACCTTGCTGTCATCATTGGGATCTGGCCAGGTGTCGTAGGGCTGTGATGAAAACATCGGGATGTCGTATTCCGTCATCTCTCCCGTAGCAACGTCGATCTTGCCCATCTTGCCCATACTGTAAATGCCAAACCAGACGGTGGAACCCGTGGAGTCCACGCCGAGTCGGCGTACATTGCAGGGGGCTTCACCCGCAACCTGGGATGGAGAGAAGTACTCTGTCCATTCTTCCGTTGCCGGATTGAAACTCGCCACACCGCAACCCCGACTCAGACCGGTCCAGATGATGTCGTTGACATCGACTAGCAGTCCGTAAGGCCGGGAGTCTGCCGTGGGTTCCATGTACAGGGTGATTTCACCGGTAGTGCGGCTCCATACGCCGATGCCGTCAAATTCGCTTTCCACACCATCCAGTACAAAATCGCGGGTGGAAAACCAGACGTTGTCCTTTGAATCGAGGTAGGGCGTATGGCCCCGCCCCACTATCGTTTCATCGCCATGATTCATGTTGAAGCGCGTCATGTCACCGGTTTCCGGATCCAGTCGGCCCAGATGGAAACCGTCTGTTTCCGCCCACCAGATTTTCCCGAAGCGGTCTATGTTCAGCCCGTGCGGATCTGCTGAGGTGTCGGGCAACGGATAGTCGGTCACCTTGCCGGTACGCGGATCCAGTTTGCCGATGCGGTTGGGTACAGTACGTTCCGTGAACCAGATGTTGCCAAACTGGTCGATATCCACTTCCTGGGCGCGGCGATTGGTATTGTTGGCATCCAGCACCGGATCCAGCGGCAGGTAGTACTCCACATACTGGGCTTTGCCCAATGCTTCTTCATCGAGCGGGAAATCGGCCGGTACTGCCCTCGGGATGCTGTCGAGCCCGAAGTTGGCGGTCAGGTAAGCGGCAATATCGCTTTTCTCCCGGTCATCGAAGGTGCCTGCCCTGATATGGCCCCTGGCGATCATGCGGTCAACCACACCATCCCAGTAAACCCCCGGCATGCTCTGCTGGCCGAAGAATGTAGCGTTGTGGCAGCTCAGGCAGGTGCCTTCGACATCATCATGGCCGTCGCCAGGTGGAAACAGTTCCTCGTAGGCAACGAATTCGGTACCAGCGGTCCCGAACAGGTCTTCCTGTTCCGGGGGAGGGGTTCCTTCAGTAAGGGAGAACTCCAGTGCAATGCTGGCACCGGGCTGAATGTTCACCGATTGGGTCGGGGCGGCCAGGCCGAATTTTCTGACGCTGACCTCATAGTTGCCCGGAATCATGTTCACGGCCTCGAAACGGCCGTCCTGCGTATACACCATGTAAAGAATGTTGCTATCGCTATTCATGGCATAGATCTGGGCAGCCTGGAACGGCACCGGAGCAGTAACAGAACCGGTCAGGGTGCCGGTATTCATGATCACGTCGTCCACAGGTTTGGCCGGCGCAATGACCGGAGTGTCCTGCATGACCGGTGCAGCAACCGAGGCAGAAGCAGCAGGAGACGAGGCTTCCGGTGCATTTTGCGAATCGCTGCAAGCGGCTATTGCAACTGCCAGAAGCGACAGCAGCATAACTGGATTTTTCATGGTGACAGGTCTCCGTGAGATGTCAGGGTATTGGTAAAAGTCCGTGTGTAATCAAGCCATTCCATTCATTGTCATGGTGCGTTACAGGCATAGCTGGCAGCATCTTCTGTGCTGCCCGATCCGGTATAAGTGGCAACCTGCGGATAGGGACAAAGGGCCCTGGTGCGCGGCTGGCCTTCATCAGTAGTACCGGAAATCGTGATCCTTTCAGGCGGAATGCCGGTATCGACCCACTGTTTCAGTGTTGCACCTACATCAAAGGTACCCAGTGCACCTTCCCACCCGCAATGTTCCTTGTTCGGGACCATGAACATCCGCACGGCATCCTTCGCTGCAATGGGACCTATGGTGGTCAATACGCTGTTGTAGTAATCGATCGCGAGATCGGGTGGGATATAGGTATCGTTCCAGCCTTCCCAGATGAGCAGTTTCCCGCCCCGTTCCACGAAATCACTGATATCGGGATCAAGCGCGTTGACGACAAGATTTTCGGGGGAGTCGGCAAGCGCTACATCGGTGGCGTAATTGACCGGGCTTTCTTTCGAGGTCCAGTTGGCATCCTTGTAGACAAAGTACTTGAAGAAGTCTTCTGACAGGCGGAACGGGGTTTCCCCGACTGTGGTGCGTACCCAGGTCATTTCGCTGCCCGGCTTCGGTCCCGGGAAAATCTGCCGGCGGGTCAGGGGATCGGAGGCACCCGCATAGATTTTGCGCACGGCCACAACCTGCGGTTCGGTCAGGCAGGCCACCCCATCGGTGCCGGCCGGACACTGGATGGAAGCAGGGTCAAAACTGCAGATCTGCGGATTCTCGATCACGCCATCCTGGACCCGGTCGAGCAGGTCACATTTTTCGATGACAGCATTATGCAGGACCTCATATTTTTCCGGGGGAATGTAACTGGCTTCATCAAAGTGCGTGGCATCCCAGTTCCACATCTGGTGGAAAATATGATGGGTCTTGTCGGACATGCCGGTAATGGCCACCGCATCATAGTCATCCGGGTAGCGCTGCAGGGCATTCTGGGCCGTCACGGCGCTGCCGCCGCACCCGTTGATAAAGGAGAAATCGGGACCCTGGCCGTAGTAGGCATTCATGATCAGCTTGGCCTTGACCGGGACTTCATGACCAGACCGGTAACCAAAATCGATGACTTTTTCCGGTTCGGTCAGCGCATAGCTGGAATCGCCCTGATGGCCGGTGTCACTGCCTGCTGTGGCATAGCCATCGCGCAGGGAAGTGGCCAGGTCGGCATAGGGAATGGCGCCGCCGATGCCGGAACTGCCGCGGCCTTCAAAGGTGCCTTCCCAGCCTGCTGCCGGCATCCAGACTTCCATGCGGATGTCGGACTGCGGGGTTGGTTTGACCGTGGCCGTCACCCGGCAGAAGCTCGGCAGGTCGCTGAAAGCGCCGGCGTCCATGTCGGGTATGCGCAGGCTGCCTGCAGCTACAAGTTCAGCAGAGGTGATGGTGGTGTCTGGCAGGGAAAGGCCTGAAAGATTCAGGCAGGCGTTGGTAGAAAGCTGGTTCTGGGCGGTGGCGTTAAGGCTGAAGATGGCGGCGGTCAGGCAGGATATGCGTGCCGACAGCACATTTCTGCGGTTGAAATGTCCCATGGTAGTACCCCTCTGTCATGTTCCTTTTTCTGTAATTATTATTGTTATTGCCGACTTAATTAGTGATTAAAGCAGATTTTGTCAAGCTATGGATAGTTGTTGCTTAATGCTGGACCTCATCTCAAAGCGTGAATTCTGGCTATGGAGCTTGTTCATCGGGCGGGATTTGCCTATCTTCTGGCCTCTGTGCTTTTCTCTTGCATAAGGGGCGGCAGAACTGGCAGGCTCCGGGCAGGGAGCCCGCAACCGGAAATCCACAGGCATGAAACCAGGAAAAAACACGGTAATGGCGCTGGTGGTCCTGCTGCTGGTCGCTATTGCTTTCATCACCGATACCAGTTCAGTGGAAGTATCGAATGCGGGTCTGCGGGAATTTCCGCGGCATCCGCTTGAGATGGTGATTCCTTTCGGCACCGGTGGTGCCAGCGACATATTCGCACGGCAGTATGCCCGGATTGTTGAGAAATACCTGGGAGCCCCGATCATTCCCGTCAACAAAAGCGGCGCAGGCACAATTGAGGGACTGTTGTATGCCGTCAATGCCCCGGCAGACGGCTATACCATTCTGGAAATCACCCCGTCCTTGCTGATTGTGGAGGCTCAGAACAGGAGTTCGGTGAAGTTTCGTGAAGAATTCGAACCCCTGTTGAAAGTG
>JAURLQ010000130.1 GCA_030831125.1 Gammaproteobacteria bacterium | reverse complement strand
TTCAGTGTGTCGAGAAGCTGGTTGTCAGGATCGGGAACATAGACAGGGCGATCTGCAAGATTGCCGCTTTGCAAACGGATCCAGGTCAGCAGCTGGGCAATCTCCTCTTCGGGTATCAGGGACGCAAAGGCCGGCATGCCCTTGGTTTCGATACCTTCCCGGATAGTGACATGCATCTCATCATCGTTGAGCTGATCCAGCAGCGCCTTGTTGAACAGGCTGGGTGCCCGACCGCCACTGAGATCAGTGCCGTGACACGATGCGCAGTTCGCAGTGTAAGTCTGCTCCTGTGGCGAAGGTGGACGTTGAAACTGTTGGGGTGCCGCTGGCTGGGCCTGTGCAACAACAGAGACGAACGTCGCGAGTGTGAAGAGGCAATGCGGAAATCTGTTCATGGTAAACGACAGCTGTAGCTGGCCGAATCGCTTGCATCCCCACCTTCGTAATGCGCATAGGAGGGGTAGGGGCACAGGGGTCTGCTTTCGTCCGGCATGCTGTTACCGGTAGCCTCTACTGCTGCAGGTGCGGTGCCGCCCTCAACCCAAGCCACCAGTGGCGTCAGCAGGTTGAATGAATCAACGGTCTGCGCACCGCCGGCGCAATGTCCCATTCCGGGGACGAGGTAAAGCCGGGCATATTCTTCAACGGGACTCTTCCAGCTGTTGGTCTGCGCCATAGTGTTGAAATAACGGGCAGTTTCATTGGCTGAAAACCAGGGGTCGCTTTCACCATGATAGAAAAGATGCTTGCCGCCATTGTTGATGAAGGTGCTGACGTTGTACTGGGTGGCGGAGGTGCCGATGGCTTCTTCCAGACTTGAGGCAATGAAGAATTCCGCATCCACATCCTGATTCTCCATGTCGGCACCATTCTGTCCTTCGGGTGGATTTCCGCCGGCAATCAGCAAACCGGGCAATCCTGCCGCATCATCGATGCCGGTATCCCACGGAAAGGACACATACACGGGCTGTCCACCGGCAGTTACAGGGCCGGACATGGCTTTCGCAAGCGCAGCCGCCTTGTCATCAGCCAGACACTGGCCGCCACCGGTAACAGAACAGGAAACCTGACGCGGATCAAAGTCGCAGGCACTGCGATTGAAAATCAAGCCGTCTTCGTTGCCATCCAGGGCGTCACAGCGATTCAGCAGTCCGTTCATGATGATGCTTTCTTCGGCCTCGGTGAAAGGATCGCGGGCATTTTCCACAGCCTTGCCCAGTTCAGTGCCGATCCAGCGCAGCGCCAGATTGCTGACACCAGTGCGCATGGCCGGTGCACCGGAAATGATGCCGTCAAAAAGATCGGGAAATCGCTGGGCCATGATCATCCCCTCGCGGCCACCGGTGGAGCAGCCCACAAAATAACTGTGATGAGGTGCGTTGCTGTAATAGCTTTCCACCATGGGGCGGGTTACAGCAACCACCTTGGCATTGGCCTGGTACTGGAAATTCAGCATGGCCTGCTGTTCCAGCATGAAGCTGGCATCGAAACCGGAACTGCTGTGACCGGTATCATTGCTCACCACGGCAAAACCCTGCGCCAGGGCAGAAACTCCACCCGTTGCCTGGTTGCCCAGTGGCTCGCTGACATTGCCATTGAGTCCACCGCCGCCCTGGAAAAGATAACGCCCGTTCCAGTTGTCCGGCAGGTTCACTGCAAAATTGATGGCATAGGCTTTGCCGTCACTGCCTGTGCGGTGTTCAAAGCTGCCTGTTACGTGGCAATGCGGTGGCAGGGTCTGGCCGGGGCCGAAGCGACTGGTCAATTGACGATCGGCATAATGCTCTGCCTCGGCAATACGGACATCATGTGCCCCATCATCCCAGGCAGCCAGTGCAGCACAGCTTTGCGCCTGGGCCATGACAAAGTGGCTCTGGCTAATGGTAGTGGCAAGGGCAACAAGTGTTCTGATTTTCATATGGGTATCCCCGGTTACAGAGGTATCTCTTTATTTGCTGTTTCCGTTCTGCCCTTCGTTTCAGGGCAGGGCATAGGCCAGCAGTTGAGCGCCTGCATTGGCACCAGACTGGCTGACTGCCACCAGTATGTACTGCTTGCCTTCGTGCATGTAGGTCATCGGTGAGCCGGTCTGTTTGGCAGGCATTTCAACGCGGCCCGGAATGTCTTCACCTGTTGCCTTGTCGTAGGCGCGGAGCAATGCCACTTCTTCTCCGGCTTCATTGGTATGCACTCCACCTTCACCGGCGATAACCAGCGATCTGGTTACCAGTGTGCCGATGAATATGCGTCCGTAGGTACCCAGACGATCCACATCCAGTCCGGCAAGTGCAGGGTGGTTGCGCATGTTGTCAGGTGTAGTGCTGTGGGCTTTCTGCCAGAGCATCTCACCTGTGTTCATATCGTAAGCCGTGATCCTGTCGTAGGGAGGTTTGATCATCGGGATCGAGCCTTGCAGGAAGGTGGAAACCCTGCGCAAGCCACCGGGGGCACCCAGTCCGCCGGGTGCACCAAGTCCAACTGGTGGACGGGGGGCTGCAGCAGCTTCAGCCACGCGACCACCCGGGCCCGGATCAAAGGGTTCCAGATCTGCCGGAATGTTACGCAGTGTGAAAACCGCAGAGTGCGAATGGATGTACAAGCGGTTGGTTTCAGGATCGAGACTTCCACCGGGCCAGTTGGCGCCACCTACATCGCCAGGCAGCATCAGGGTGCCATTCTTCGCATTGGGTCCATCCACTGCAGGGGGTGTGTACAGTGGTCCGATATCAAACTGGCTCATTACTTCCTGTGCTTCAGCAAACAGTTCAGGTGTGAGATCGTTCAGTACTTCCCCTGAAAATCCCTGGCGGTCGAAGGGCAGGGGCCAGGTCGGGAAGGGCTGGGTGGGGCTGGTTTGTTCAAACGGCGAATCCGATTGCGGGACCGGGCGTTCTTCAATAGGCCATATGGGTTCGCCGGTTTCACGGTTCAACACAAACAGGAAGGCAGACTTGGTTGGTTGTGCAAGCGCTTTTATCGTGCGGCCATCCGTCTGCATGTCGAACAGTATCGGGGCACTGGGCAGGTCGTAGTCCCACAATCCGTGATGTACAGTCTGGTAGTGCCATCTGCGTTCGCCTGTGTTGACATCCACTGCAACCAGCGATTCTCCATACAATCCATCGCCGGGACGGTTGAAGCCGTTGTAGTCGGCTGATGGCATTTCCACCGGCAGATAGACCAGGCCGAGATCGGCATCGGCACTCATCTGGGCCCACATACCGGTATTGCCATTGTTGTCTGCTGCGCCATCCTGCCAGCTGTCGTAACCGAATTCATTTGCCTGGGGAATGGTATGGAAAATCCACAGACGTTCTCCGGTGCGTACATCAAAACCGCGCACATAGCCTCTTACATCCCAGGTTGTTTCGGGACTGCCGGCCGGACGGTGTGCAGCGCCAACAACGACAACATTGCCTACAACCAGCGGCGTGGCATTCAGGCCTATATTGCCGCCTTGGGGATCAATTTCCTGATCAAAATTCTGTTTCAGGTCCACGGCACCATTGTCACCGAAGGTGGGATCAGGTATGCCGGTTTTGGCATCCAGCGCCAGCATGCGGTAACCGGGGGTTACATAGATGATGCGTTCCTGCGAACCGTCTTCACTTGCCCAGTATGCAACGCCTCGACCTGCTCCCTGACGGGCACCAGCTGTGCCGCGAGCGCCTTCATCCTCACTGTGCATCCAGCGCATTTCACCGGTTGCCGGATCCAGTGCCACCACAGCTCTTCGCGTACCGGCAGTAGTATAGACAGTGCCGTTTACGTAAAGCGGCGTTGCTGAGTACAAGGTATCGGGGCGCGGTCCCAGTGAATTGGTGTCGAGCTTCCAGGCCAATTGAAGATTGCCGAAATTATCGGCATTGATCTGGTCCAGTTCGGCATAACGCTGACTGGCGAGATTGCCGCCATAGGTAGGCCAGTTTTCTGTTTGCTGCGCGTTGACTGCAGACATGCAGAAAACCGCAAGAACAGCTGTTGAAATCAAGCGGTTGATTTTTGTTGTTTTCATTTATCCCCCATCCATTCAACCTGATGTGACCTGCGCTGTATCAGGGCAACTGGAAATTCATTGTTGTGAGCACAGACAGATCAGCAGGCAGTTCAGATTCACCAAGCGGCAGGCCGTTGTACCAGAGGATGTAGGTCAGTACATCCACGCTATCCACTTGAGCCAGGCTGCCGGGCTTTTCCGGTGGCATCGTAAGAATCCTGCCAACAAGTGCAGCAAGTGGTGCATCCTGCCAGGTGCTGGTGAATTGTGGTCCTGCAAGCGGCGGTGCCTTGTCAACGCCTGCCATTGTCTCACCATGGCAGTCGAGACAATGTTGGTAATACAGCGTTTGTCCCCGGATGGCCTGTTCCTCATTGAAGGCACCAGCCGACAATGAAGGCAGGCTTTCCGGTTGTCCCGCAGTCAATGATGCTGCTAGTGCGGCAACCACAGCAGGAATAAATCCCGAATACTTCATCTGTTACTACCAGTCTGCTCAGGTTTGCTTCAAAGCCCTTCTGTTCCTTCTATTGGCGCAACACCTCTGGGCAATCCTTCCTCGGCACTGCCTTCAAGAGACAGTCTTGCACCACTGCGAATAAGGGCAGACTCGGGTGGTCCCTGGAAAAAGGTGTAGCCTTCGCGGGTATCTTTCCAGGCTGAAGGTCCGGCAACGTATTTCCCGGCATTCAGGGTGGCATCCTTGATCCTGGTAACCAGCGCTTCATAGGCTGCATCGCCCTGACGCAGACCGGTAAAGCTGCCCAGATCAGAGCTGGCTACAAACACCACATCCACCTGATCAAGTGCAGCAATCTGGTCAACTATTTCAGCACCGGCAGGATTTTCTATCATGGCTACTATCATGATGTTGTCGTTGGCAAGCTGTCTGTAGTTGCGGCCCCACAGGGTGCCGTACTGACCACCGCCCTGGCTGCGTTTGCCTATTGGCGGGTACTTGGCAAAGGTAATGGCATTCTCGATTTTTTCCATGGTGTCGACCATGGGCACGATCACACCAAGTGCGCCGATATCTACCGCTTTCTGGATATCACCTTCAGTGGCATCAGGCACACGGATAAAGGGAAGGGCGGGGCCGGGGCAGGCACGGATCATGGTGGCCACTTCCTGGTAAGTCAGGGGGCTGTGCTGCATTTCAATCCACAGAAAGTCAAAACCGGCACCAGCCATGGCGCAGTAGATGTTCAGATCCGAGGAACTTACTGTGCCTCCAACCACCTGTTCACCGCGTGCCAGTTTTGCCTTGACGGTATTGAAATTGGCATTGTTGGCATCAGCCGCATATGCGGACAGACTGCCAGCTGTGGCGAGTATGGCGGTGAAGCACAGGGACAGTAGCTTGCCTGTGCTTTTCGATTTGTTCATGGTCATGACAGTTTCCTCTGTTCTTTTGTAGGGGAGACATATTTTGTTGATTGCGTTCAGCAACAGGATGACTCTGTTTTAACAAGGCTGCTGAACCCTGTGTTATTTGATCTGGTAAACCTTGATGCGGATGGCGCGAAGAGCAGGAGCCTGTCCCGGCTCCTGTCCACTGCTGTCTGCTTCCAGAGTTGCAACGAAAGTGCCGCGGGTAAGCCAGTCGTGTGGACCTTCAGGTGCCTCGAATCTGGGCCGGAAAAAACTGCGCTGGCCATCAGGGCCGGCAAAACCACATGAGAATGATTCATTGAGAATGTGGATGATGGTGCCGTCATCGGCTTCGAGAAAATAATCCGCACTGAGTGTGCCGCAGCCCCCATCGTAGCGCAGCTGGTAGTCCCAGCCACCAGGAATGACGCGGCCATTGAGTCTGGGGCCAGCAATGGTGCCTCCGGTTATCGGAATGTACTGGCGATGGCCCATGGCAGTTTGTCCCTGCACTACGGCAGGATCGAGGGTTACCCTTTCTTCAAAAACAAATTCCACTTTCGGGAAAAAACTTTCATCGGGCATGCTGCCAAGATCAGCAGCTTGCACTGTTGTGAATACTGCCAATGCTGCAGTTGCGAGCAGTAACAAAACAAGCGTGTGGATTTTCATGATTATTTCTCTGGCTTTGTATTCCTATTCTGTCAGCGCCTGGTAAATCAGGTTCTCAACCTTGTTCCTGATATTGCTGTCGTTCGGCATTTTCTGCGCCATGATTACAAAAGTCATGTTTTCAACAGGATCGACTGTAAAGTAGGTGGTTGCAGCCCCTGACCAGCCGTAACTGCCCAGTGAACCCATCCGCCCTAGTGCCTGCTCGTCTATCGTGACAGAAAGTCCGAGGCCCCAGCCGCTTGCACCTGTAACGTTAATGGCATTGATGCTTTCGGGCAACCAGTTGGCAGACATCATCTCAACGGCTTTTCTGCCGAGTATGCGTGTGCCGTTCAGTTCACCCTTGT
>JAURLQ010000129.1 GCA_030831125.1 Gammaproteobacteria bacterium | reverse complement strand
GGAAGTGACTACAGAACCACCCGCCAGGGTTACAGGTCGATTCATTACCATTCCGCAACTCGTACTGGCAATTGCGGCACTGGTACTGCTGACGGTATTGCCGCTCAAGGCTGTTGGTGCTGAATCAGGTGTTGAGCTTCCCCACTTTGAGGTCGATCTTGATAACAAGGCCGGCCTCCAGTCAGGGGCCGCCACTTTCATCAACTATTGTATGGGGTGTCATGGTGCCCGCTTTTCACGATATCAGCGTGTGGCAGATGATCTGGAAATTTCCCAGGAACTGATGGAAGAGCTGCTGATCTTCAATCCTGATGCCTCCATTGGCGACCTGATGGAAACATCCATGAATGTTGATGATGCCAAAAACTGGTTTGGTGTAGCTCCTCCGGATCTCAGTCTGGTGGCACGTGTCCGTGGGCCTGAATGGCTCTATGGCTACTTCAAGGGCTTTTATCTTGACCCCTCTCGTCCGTTCGGTGTCAACAATACTGTATTCGAGAATGTCGGTATGCCCAATGTGCTAGGTGGTCTGCAGGGGCAGCAGCTTCCCTGTGGTGAAGAGCACTGCACAGGGACTGTACACGTGGAAGGTACAGGTGCGCTGACAGAAGAACAATTTGATGTACTTGTGACTGATCTGGTGAATTTCCTTGTATATCTGGGTGAGCCGGCCAGATTGCACAGGGAAACGATAGGTGTATATGTGTTGCTGTTCCTTTCATTCCTGTTTGTATTTGCATTCATGCTGAACAGAGAGTACTGGAAAGACGTACACTGAGACACACAGTCCAAATTACTTAACTGGAAAAACTGCAAGGTTTGAGGCGAAATTATGGGAGTTGTTACCAAACGCTCTTCAATGCTTTTTTATTCTGATGGCTACAGTCAGTTCAGCCACCGGGTACGAATAGTGCTGGCAGAGAAGGGGGTTACCGTAGAAGTTGTAGATGTTGATATCTACGACAAGCCGGAAGATCTGGCAGTGCTCAACCCTTACAACAGCCTGCCAACCCTGGTAGACAGGGATCTGGTGCTATACGAACCGAACATCATGATGGAATATCTTGACGAAAGGTTCCCACATCCACCCCTTTTCCCTGTTTATCCAGTCGCGCGTGCGCAAAGCCGTCTGTGGATACACAGAATAGACAAGGACTGGAGTCACCTCGTAGAGAAACTCCAGGCAGAGGACGGCACAACTGCCGAACTCGACAAGGCCCGCAAGGAACTCAGGGAGAGCATAATTTCAGTGTCACCAATTTTTGCGGAAAAACCGTTTTTCATGAGCGAGGAGTTCACAATTGTTGATTGTTGTGTATTCCCTATTCTGTGGCGCCTTCCTGAAATCGGTATACGTCTTCCTGAAACCAAGGCAACCAAACCGCTGCTCGATTACCGTGCCCGTCTGATGGAGCGTGAATCGATTCAGCAGAGTTTGTCTGAACAAGAGCGCGAGATGCGCACCTGATGAAAAGCCCCGGGCTGGTGAAGAGGCTGGTGGAGAGCAAATACACATGTCCATGACCTCACACAGGCCTTACCTTGTAAGGGCGCTGAACGAGTGGATACTTGAGAACAATTGCACGCCTTATATAGTGGTGAATGCTTTTGAAAAGGGTGTGCAGGTTCCGCAGAATTATGTCAAGGATGGTCAGATCATCCTGAACATTTCGCCGCTGGCTGTACAGGGATTGTCGATAGGCATCGAAGGTATCGAATTCAACGGCAGATTTGGCGGTATTCCAACGCGGGTATATGTGCCCACCCTTGCCATAATGGGTATCTATGCCAGGGAAAATGGTCAGGGCATGATCTTCGACCAGGATAACGAACCACCACCCATAACACCTCCTACGGGTCCCGGTTCTTCTGCGGGCAAGAGTGCTGGTGGAAATTCCGGAAAGGACGGCAATGACAAGTCAGGTCCAAGACCTTCGCTGCGTGTCGTAAAGTAATTTGAGCAGCATCTGGACGGCCAACGGATGTGGTGGCTGTTTGTGTCAGTTTATATATTCAAACGCCCTGACAACCTTGGTTACTCCCTGGGTATTACTGACCAGCTCAACAGTCCGGTCAGCCTCTTCCTGGGTTACCAGTCCCATCAGGTATACCACACCATTTTCAGTGACAACCTTGGTGCGCAAGCCGCTCACGGAAGGGTCAGCCAGCATCAGAGTCTTGAGCTTGGTGCTCAACCATGCATCATTGCTGCGGGACAAAAAGGTTGTTGCTCCGGCAACTTCCAGTTCGTTATGTACGGTCTTGATTCGTGTACTTGACGAGGTTGCAACGCGCGTTGCCAGATTTTTCAGATCCTGAGAGGGTACCTGTCCGACCAGCAATACAACTCCATTGAAGCTGACCACACTGATGTGAGCATCTTTCAGGCCATCATCAGCTGCATTGAGATTGACCTTTACGGTGGTTTCTATCGAGCCATCATCCACCATGGCGCCGAATGTCCTGCGACCACGATTTTCTTCCAGCCCGTCATCTCCGGTAGTTGCGCTGATGACTGTTGCGCATCCGCTCAACAAACACAGGAAAAACAATGCTAACGGCAAGGTTGCTCTGGACATTATTCACCTCCGAATAATTGGGTATCGATCAGGTCGCACAGGCAATGAATTACCAGCAAATGTACTTCCTGGATCCTTGCAGTCACATTTGATGGTACACAGATTTCGATATCACCATCCTGCACAAGTTCTCTCATGCCACCACCATTCTTGCCAGTAAGTGAGACCACTTTCATTTCACGCTGATGGGCTACCTTTACGGCTTCAATGATATTGGCGGAATTGCCGCTCGTGGAAATGGCAAGCAGTATGTCACCTTTCCTGCCGAGCGCCCTTATCTGTTTCGAGAAAACTTCCTCATAGCTGTAATCATTTGCAATTGATGTCAGTGTAGAGGTGTCGGTGGAAAGCGCAATGGCAGGCAGGGCCGGTCGCTCTCTTTCAAAGCGATTCAGCATTTCAGCAGAGAAATGCTGGGCATCACCAGCTGACCCCCCATTACCACAACTGAGTACCTTGCCTTCATTGAGCAGGCTTTCAACTATCAGTTCTGCTGCAATGGTGACTGGTTCGCTCAGTACTTCAAGTGCATGCGACTTGGTTTCTATACTGGCAGTGAAGTGTTTTCTGACCCGGTCCTGAAGATTCAAGATGTTCATTCCCCCATTGAATGGGGCGCTATTCTACTCAAAACAACAAAAACACTCTACGCACTACCGGGTTTCCCAAGGAACCTCTTGATAACCTGCTGATGAGCCGAGTTTGAATAGCACTCCGCAAAGACCGCGTCTCGGCCATCATGAGGTTGTTCAGAGGTTCCTTATATGAATGCATCCGGAATCCAGTTGTAGTGACAAATGCCGGCGCTGTCCCGGGAAATGCCGAGAACGTCAAAACGGCATTGCATGTGCTGCAGATGTGGATGGCAGAGCAGAAAGTGCCTTGCAGCAAGTCTGAGTCGGTTTTGTTTGTGGTGACCAACAGCTTCTACGGCGTCACCCCAGCTGCCATGACTCCTGTATTTGACCTCGACAAAGACCAACTGGTCCCTGTTCCCCATGACAAGATCAATTTCGCCGAAACGGCAACGGTAATTGCAGGTAATTTCATGATAGCCCTGTTTGCGCAAATACTGGCAGGCCAGCTTCTCGAAGTGTGCGCCTTTGTTGGTGGGCAGCATTTGTTCATCCTTGAACTTGTAGTGGTGCGATCAATCCGGGACCGGTCTTGCCAGTCCCTCAGTAATAATGGTCCAGGTCAGATCGCGCTGAATATTGCGGTTTGGTCCCAGATGCAGTCTGCCGGTAGCACCTGGAATGCTGAAATTTTCCGAGGCAGAAAGGAGCCTGAGCCTGGGATAAAGAGTGAATGCATCCAGTCCAAAAGCCTGCAGCCTCAGGTTCTGGGCTGAATTCTGTGGAAACAGACTGCGTGTTGCCAGGGCGCGTGGACTGTCAAGATCAAGCACCCATGGGCTCTCGCCGAATACCACACCATTGAGATCGCGGTCCTCTGCTGGTCTTGGCAGACCCGCATATACATCCTGGCTGGCATATACCGGGATATCACCGGTGTAGAGGTAGGCCAGGCTGGGCACAATCTGCCGGGCCGGAGCAGTTTGTCCAAGCAAAAGGATGAAATCCACATCCTGTCTGCGCCGGGGCTGGTAGCGCAGATTCTTGCCGGTAAGTTGTCTGAGACGATCAAATCTTTCTTCTGAAACATCAAGCTCCATCATGGCCGAAATGGACTCCGTATAATCACTCCTGTAGGTCCGGCTTGCCACGATAATGCCACCCAGTTTCTGCCACTGGTCGATAAAACTGTTGCGTTTGCGTGTAAAGAAGTCGTTACCGGCATCTTCTGCAGGACTCAGGATGGCAGCATAGCGATGGCCATCCTGCCAGGCTTTGTTGGCGAGTTGGCGCGCCTCGTCCTCGGGCGCCAGTGCAAACTGGTAAAGCAGGGGGGAGCTGGGGGAAATTCCATCCAGGTTGTTCAGGGCAAGTGTGGGAATATCCAGGTCGCTCACGTTTTGTAGCTGGTTGACCTGGTTTTTCAGCAAGGGGCCGATCACAAGCTGGGCGCCTTCATCCCTCGCCTGTCGATGCAGAGCCACAATATCACTTACATCGGTAGTGTCATAAAGCCTGACGAGCGGTACCTGTCCACCGATTTCCTGCATACCGAAGTAGGCGCTCATGAAGGCGTCCCTTATAACCTGACCTGCTGCAGTTCCAAGCGGGAGCATCAGTGCAATACGATCAGGCCTCTCACTTGCAGTATTCTCGATCACCCGGAGTTCTCCGGGAAGTATCGAGGCAGCCGGATGTCGTGCCCATCCATTTCGCCATTTCAGCAGTTCAACAAGCTGACGGTCCGGGTCTGTAAGGTTGGCTTTCGCTATCAGCGCAAGTTCGTACCAGCCTCTTACTTCAAAATTGATGGCAGTGGCGGCCATTGCCTGTAGTTGAGACAGTGGCAGGGTCTTGAGTGCGTCCCAGATAGCTTCATGGTTTTCAGTTTTTCCAGGATCATCCAGAAGTCGATCTGCCTGAATGAGCTCCAGTGCGCTGTTGAGACTGGCGCCTGTTTCAAGCAGTGCTTTGGCCCGAAGCTGGTGGTAGCGGTTCTGGAGGCGAGGATCCAGTCTTGCCAGGGTGGGAAAGGCTTCCGGCCTTAGCAGGTCAAGCACGGCCCGGGACTGTTCATTCGAATCCAGTAATTGTGCCTGCAGCAACAGTATTGGTGCCCTGTCTGGTGCATCAAGTTCCTGCAGGTCTATCAATGCCAGAATTTCCATGGCACTGCCCTGATCGCCTTTTTCAAACAGCAGACGTGATGCTTCCAGATAATATTCGGCAGCGCGGGCAGGGCTGGACCTGCTTGCCCTGTCCAGGAGGGTTTCCACGTCTTCACGTGAATCGGAATCAGGCAGAATTTCAAATGATTCTGTTACTTGTGGCCCGCTGTCAGTCACTGGCCCACTTGCGCAAGAGCCAAGCACAAAAGCCAGCAGGCACAGAAAAATATTCCTGGTTCGATTGAAGTTCTGCATCAATTGTGAAGTCCGTTGCATCCTTCCCAGTATAGCGCATGCTGGAATTTACCTGCGCTGAATATCAGGTTCTTCTGCCGGTCTTTTTGGTAAGCCTGTGCCTGTTGTGGCAAGATGCCTCACCTGCAAGAACTGCCAATGGAAGAACTATGGCTCTGACTCCTTCAAACATGCTGGCGCTGGGAACTGAAGCGCCGTTATTTTCCTTGCCATCCACAACGGGTGATATGGTATCCATTGAGGATTTTCCTGACGCCAGCCTGTTTCTGGTCATGTTTATCTGCAACCACTGCCCCTTTGTGAAACACATTCGTGAAGAGCTTGCCTGTCTCGGGCAGGATTACCAACCCAAAGGGGTCGCAATGTTTGCTATCAACAGCAACGATGTGGAGGCTTATCCGGCAGACAGTATCGAGAAAATGGCAGAAGAGGCAGAACTTGCAGGTTACACTTTTCCGTATCTGCTTGATGAAACGCAGCAAGTGGCAAAGGCCTATGATGCAGCCTGTACGCCTGACTTCTATCTGTTTGATGAGGACAGGCGGCTGGTTTACCGAGGGCAGCTGGATGACAGTCGTCCTTCCAACGATGTGCCTGTAACCGGTGGTGATTTGAGGGCTGCGCTTGATGCAGCTCTGGCCGGACAGTCGGTGCCGGATCAGCAGAAACCCGGTATGGGTTGCAATATCAAATGGAAACCGGGAAACGAGCCAGGCTGAACTGACTGCCATGACCGGTATTCTTTACATCGTTGCTACACCAATCGGAAATCTGGCAGATATCACTGGCAGGGCAGTCGAAGTGCTGGGAGAGGTGGATCTGATCGCGGCGGAGGACACTCGCCATAGCGCCAGGCTGATGCAGGCACACGGAATTTCCACTCCCATGCTTGCGTATCACGATTTCAATGAAGCGCGTGGTGCGGCCGGGATTATCGACAGACTGCAGCAGGGCAGGAATATTGCCCTCATTACCGATGCCGGCACCCCTCTGGTCTCTGATCCGGGGTACAGGCTGGTACGAATGGCCAGAGAAAGTGGTGTACGCGTGGTTCCTGTTCCCGGACCAAGTGCCGTGATTGCAGCCCTGTCCTGTGCCGGACTTGCTTCTGACCGATTTACATTTGAAGGGTTTTTGCCTGCAAAGGAAGCGGCGCGTATGGCAAAACTCAAACTGCTGGAAAAAGAGCAGCGCACGATGATTTTCTATGAAGCACCCCACAGGATATTGGCGTGCCTTGGGGACATGCTTGCTGTATTTGGAGAAGCGCGGGAGGTAGTTCTTGCAAGAGAATTGACCAAGAATTTTGAAACTGTCATCAATGGCAGTCTTGCCCGTTTGCTGGAAGTCGTAACAAATGATACGGATCAGCAAAAAGGTGAGATGGTGCTTGTGGTCGCTGGTGCAGAAGATGTTAAGGAAGATGAGGCGCAATTACGGCACATCATGATTGTCCTGCTTGAGGAACTGCCCCTGAAACAGGCTGCATCCCTTGCTTCAAAAATAACAGGGTGCAAGAAAAATCGCCTTTATGAATTGGGTCTTGACTTGTCCGGAAAAAAAGACTGATTGTTCTTTAACCTGGTCGGCGCTAGTCTTGTCATCCTGAGTCGGCCAGACAATCGCTGTAGAAGAGACTTGTTTCTCCTATGGAGGAAAGTCCGGGCTCCACAGAGCAGGGTGCCAGGTAACGCCTGGGAGGCGCGAGCCTACGGAAAGTGCAACAGAAAGTATACCGCCCGTTTCATAACGGGTAAGGGTGAAATGGTGCGGTAAGAGCGCACCGCATGCGTGGCAACACTGCATGGCAAGGTAAACCCCACCCGGAGCAAGGCCAAATAGGAATCCACAGGTGTGGCTCGCACCGGATTCGGGTAGGCTGCTTGAGGCCTGTGGTGACACAGGTCCCAGATGAATGATTGTCCCCGACAGAACCCGGCTTACAGGCTGACTCAGACTTTTTCCTCTTTACTCCCGGTTTTCATGACCGGGATCGGGATTTTGACGCCAGGGAGAGGCTCCAAATTGCCAAAAATCACTTTGATCGGCCCCAACTTAACAAACTACTTTAAGTTGCAAGTTTAGCTTTTTGTAATTGTTTGCTTTTGTTTCGTCCCGTTTTCATCGTACTCCCTGTTTCCAGCTTTTCCCAATAAAAACAAGGAAATAAGTGCTTGCGCACCGGGAATCCTGTGGACTATAGTGGGTAAAAAGTGGGATGAAGTGGGTCTATGGTGGGATAAAAGTCTCTCCATGGGTGTGCCAGATTCCATATTCGTAATTTGTGAGTGAAAACGTGTTGATGGGGAAAATGCAGTGAGTCTGACCGGCCTTACCATGCTGGCACTTGATGCGAAGGGGCGCTTGTCGATCCCTGCCCGATATCGCGCGGAAATTGAGCAGAGTTGTCAGGGCAATATGGTTTTCACTGTTCAACATCGTGGCAAGTCTCTGTTGCTGTATCCCAGGCACCACTTCCAGGAAGCGGAAAGAAAGGTCAACAGGC
>JAURLQ010000128.1 GCA_030831125.1 Gammaproteobacteria bacterium | reverse complement strand
TTGTTCAGCAGCATCTGCGCAAAGCGCAGGTAGTCGCCGGTAGAACCGGAAAGACTCAGTGTTGCAAAATGGTGGTCGGTAAAGCGGGCATAGGAGTCGCCCTGCTGCGCCTGCAATCCTCCATCGTTGTTCATACCGTAAACCGTGGCAAAGCGATCGGCAACAGCAGGTGGTACACCGAACATGGTGTCGTGCATCTCCAGCGGATCAAAGATCACCTGCTGCAGATATTCTGCGTAGGGCATGCCGGAAAAATATTCAACCAGCCAGGCCTGCACATCATGGCCCAGGCCATAGACCCATTGCTCGCCGGGCTGGTAACGCAGTGGCACTTCACCGAGTTTCAGCATTTCCTCGCTGAGCGAGTCGAGTTGTCCCATGCCCAGACCATGTTCGCGGTAAATGATGTCTACCGGATGCTGACCAACTCCTGAGGCCAGACCAAGTGTATGACGGAAGGCATCCAGTACCGTGGGCTTGCGTTTCATGTCTTCCAGCATGGCATTGCCGTTGCTGTCGACCCCGGTATAGACCTTCAGATTGCTGAAGGAGGGAATGTACATTTCAAGCGGATCATTCAACTGGAAAAGCCCCTGCTCGTAGAGCGTGAGCAGCGCAACACTGGCAACCGCCTTGGTCATGGAGTAAAGACGGAACAGGTGATCGGTACGCATGGATGTGCCGGATTCAATATTGGCATAACCGTAAGCCTTGTTGTGCACGATGCGGCCTTCTCTGGCGATAGCCACCACAACGCCTGCGATGTTGCCCTTGTCCACTTCAGCCTGGATACCGGCATCAAGCGCTTCCAGCCGTGTTGGAGACATGCCGACACTTTCAGGGCGTGCCGCTGTCAGGTCGCGCTGGGCCAGCAGGGTCTGGCTGCCCAGCAAAAGGGCCATCAGCAACGCCAACTGTGGCAGTTTTCCGGATATTGCAGTTTTCACCTTGTCCTCCTGTAGTTGCTGTTGCAACTCTTGTAATTTCTGTTGTTGCCTACAGGCCTGAGGCTTCGGCAATACGGGCTGCAATGGCGCAGGATTCTGCCACCTTGAGATAGCGGTTCACAGCATCCTGCCCGATGACATAGGGATGCGGATCACCAATTTCACGCTGGTTAAGCAACGGCAGTTTTACCGTAGTACCGTCGTAGGCTGTGTGGTTCGAGAGGATGACATCTGCGCCATTGATGGCAGTCATGGCCTGGAAATGCACTGCCGACTGCGCATAGTCGCGCAGGCGCAGGTCGCGTGGATCATCCGGGTTATCCCGGAAATTGAACAGTGTACCACCCCAGATAGCTGCCACATGTGGCTCGCCATTGTCGTGAACCGGCAGAAGGGTGGAAATAGTACCATGCGTGTGGCCAGGTGTGATGAAGACCTTGACTGTGGAGTCACCAAGCGTGATTTCCATGCCATCGGTTGCCACGATGTCGCGGCTGGCTTTTTCAGGTGCATTGGAATTTTCGTACAGATCCCAGTCTGCTTCAGACATGATTACCCGGGCACCCTGTTTCTGCAGGAAGGCAGCGCCACCTGAATGGTCGCCATGTGCATGACTGATGATCAGATATTTGATTTCAGCAGGATCAATACCCAGCTTGCGCAAACCGCCTATGACTTCAGCTTCCACTGAATAGTCGAATATCGCGTCAACCAGAATGATGCCATCGGTGGTACGCAGGCCCCAGACTGAAAAGCCGGTTTGTCCCAGAAAGAACAGGTCATCAAACACTTTGGCAGGTTCTGCATACCATTCCCGCTCGGGATCAATTACTGGCAAGGCTGCAGGTACTTCACCCGTTACAGGAGGGGCATTTACTGAAGCTATGGGTGTTTCACACAAACGGCCGAATACAAAAGCATGGTCGTTGCCGGCAAAGGTTCGTGCTGCTTCTATATAGGAATGGACGGCATCAGCAGGTGTCTGTGCGCTGACAGCGCAGGACAGGGCAAGACTTCCCAGCAGGCTTAACCCTGATATTGTTTTCATTTAGTTCCCCTTGATCCGGTGTTTTTTCTGATTTTTATATGCCGTTTTTACAGGTATTGCATGTAGTCTGTCTACAACGACTTTGCAGTTATTCTTCGGATATTGCACCCGGCAGCAGCGCAGTGCAGCGCTCATTCCTGTTGTTACTGTAACGGTCAGGAAGCCCTTATCCTGACCCGGTGACAATACAAGGTCAGAGAGTATATGTCACACCATGACAATCTACGGTACCGACCAGCTCCCGGCCCCTTGAAAAAATATGGTAGGCTCCCTGAGCTCATTTTCGGGAACTCAAAGCAGGAATGGTTTGAGTCAGTCAGGAGCTGTGGGCAAGTGGTGTCACCTATTGTCGGTTACACCATAGGCAACGACATGAGTTCGCACAGTATAGAAGGGAAAATCCGCTCTATCTGCCGCAAGCCAAAACCTGGGACGGCTGTGCAGCAGTCGGGCCCTGCATATTTCTGGCGCGACAGACCTGTTGATGACAGTGTTGAAAATGAAACAATCGAAACAGAATCTGAAACCCATGGAGGCCAGGCATGAACAGCTCAGCAAATACAGAAAAACAGAGTGCTCTGAAAGGACGCCGCCGGATTCTGGGCGCACTTGCCGGCGCCACCTTAATCCCCTTTGCTTCCCGTTCCCTGCTGGCACAGCCAGGTGGCAACCTTCCCGCCATGGACGACATCTCACCACTGGCAACGCCACGCGACTGGTCGGGTAACTCGCCGCTTCGCTATCCCGATCCGGATGTGATCACCCTGGATGCGCGTTTTCGACGTCTCGTACAGTTCAATTCTCCCATCCAGCGCTTGCATACCGGCACCTTGTGGGCAGAAGGGCCGGCCTGGGATGGTGTAGGCAAATATCTGGTGTGGAGCGACATCCCCAACAATGCGCAGATGCGCTGGATAGAAGACGACAATCGCGTGACCACTTTCCGCAGACCATCAGGCAACAGCAATGGCAATACGTTCGATTTCCAGGGCAGGCAACTGGCATGTGAACACGGTAACCGTCGTGTTGCCCGTTATGAACCGGATGGCACTGTAACGGTGATAGCCGACAGCTTTGAAGGCAAACGGCTCAATTCGCCGAATGATGTGGTGGTACATCCCGATGGCAGCATCTGGTTTACCGACCCTACTTTCGGTATCAACGGCCCTTATGAGGGTAATCCGGCAGAATCTGAAATACCGCCAGGCATCTATCGGGTAGATGGCAGCAGCGGGCGCATTACCAAGGTCACAGACGATGCCACCATGCCCAATGGTCTGTGTTTTTCTCCGGATTATTCCAGGTTGTATGCAGCCGATCGTGGGGAAACCCGTGTATTCGATATCAATGGCAGCACACTGCGCAATGGCCGCACCCTGGTGCGCATGGTTGCACCGGGTGGTGGACGTTCATCTGCCGATGGCATTCGTTGCGATGCCCAGGGCAATATCTGGGCCGGCGCCAACCCAGGCGTGCAGATAGTGTCACCCGAAGGCGACCAGATCGGGATGATCCGTTTGCCCGAAGTGTGTGCCAATATCTGCTTCGGCGGCGCCAAACGCAATCGCCTGTTCATGACCGCCAGCCAGTCACTTTATTCGCTGTATCTTGCCGTGCAGGGGGCGCATATCTGCTGATCTGGCTGAATGAAGATGATGCGGTTGGGAGGAAGATCAACGAATTCATTCTTGATCTGGACCTTGCTGAATTGACCGGCACACGGAGTAACCGGGTAGCCTTTGTGCATGCTGTTATCGTGTTACCCTATATGCTCCCTTTTCCTGCACAACAGTAATTCAGCATGAGATAAAAACTACAATGAGATTACTGAATCTTTTCCTTCCCGCAGCTGTTCTTTTTGCTGCGAGCTCTGCAAACCCTGCTCTTGCAAATGAGCGACTGGCTGTAGCTGCCATGCAACGCGACCTCGCTACGGTAGAACAATTGCTTGCTGAGAAGGTTGCCGATGTCAATGGTTTGGGACCCTATGAAACGCCCGCGCTGCATTGGGTAGTACGTATCGAGAATACCGGTCTTGCCCGTAAGCTCCTTGAAGCCGGTGCCAATCCAGATCTGCTTACCGGTCTGGGTTTGAGCGCGTTAAGCGTTGCGATAGGCAATAATGATCTGGAAATGGTGCAACTGCTTCTGGCGTTCAGGGCCGATGTAGAACAGCGTGACAGGGCAGGGGAAACGCCACTGATGCAGGCGGCGCGAAATGGTTCTGCAAATATCGTCCGTGAATTGCTTGAGCATGGTGCAAATGTCGACAGTCCTGAACCCCATTACCGGCAAACGGCCTTGATGATCGGTGTACGTTCCGGATCTGCTGAAGTGGTCGATTTGCTGATTCGCGCTGGTGCAGATGTAAACGCCCAGGCGTTGGCTGGTGAAACACCACGATTTCGCCTGCCAAGTGAAAGCGCCGCATCCAGGGGGGTTGGCGTGAATCGCGGCGGCTGGCCTGAACGCGGTCAGCGGGCGCCGGTTGCCGGTGCCAAAACTCCATTGCTGTTTGCCACCCGACAGGGCAACCTTGCCGCAAGCAAATTGCTGGTAGATGCAGGCGCCGATCTGGAACAAACGGATGCCAACGGCGTTACACCACTGCTCAACGCGATACTCAATGCCACGGTTGCCAGCCAACCGGAGCGCAAGACAGAACATCTGGATGTGGCGCATTACCTCATTGAACAAGGTGCCAATATACAGGCCAGTGACTGGTACGGTCAT
>JAURLQ010000127.1 GCA_030831125.1 Gammaproteobacteria bacterium | reverse complement strand
CTACTGACGGAGATGCAACACTGCAAATGCTGGGACCACATGCCTTTCCCTACCTGGAAATAGGCTACCGACAACTGAAATTGCTGAACAAGAGCGATATAAAGCATCTGCAGCAGTTATGGGGTAACCCGGCTCACCACCGCCATGGCGAAGAGGCGCTTGGGGAAATCTGGGCCTTGGCGTGCATGGCAAAAACTGGCCGCATACAATGAATCTGGCATAATCTTTTCCCTTTGCCTTCAGGCAGATCCACCATCGAACATACTTCACGCACTCTCATTTGTGGAAATGATGCAAAATCGACAGTATCTGCTGAACACTTTCAATATCGCTCAAACAGGGCCCGGACACAGGATCACATTATGCTGACAAGAATACAGGCAGAGACCATGCTCACCTTGCAGGCCAGAATGAATGCAAAGGTCAATCCACAGTGGGTGACTGCTGCCTACCCCTATTTACGTGCAGTGGTGGTTGAAGGCGCTGAAGCGATGGAGCATCGCGGTTGGAAATGGTGGAAAAAGCAGGAATGTGATCTGGAACAACTGCAAATGGAACTGGTGGATATCTGGCACTTCACCCTTTCCCATATTCTGCTTGCTCACAAGGGCGATGAAGGCGCAGCACTGCAGGAACTGCTGAATTCACAAGCCACCGACATGATTCACTTTGATGGACATCAATACATGATTGCCGAGCTCGACCTCGTCAGCAAACTGGAGCTCAATATAGGGCTGGCAGTTTCCCGGCGTATCAGTATCCCGTTGTTCGAAGCCTTGCTGGCAGATTGCAAAATGGACTGGAAAGATCTGTTCTGCCAGTACGTTGGCAAGAATGTACTGAATTTTTTCAGGCAGGATCATGGCTACAAGGAAGGCAACTATCGCAAACTGTGGAGTGGCCGTGAAGACAATGAGCATCTGGTTGAAATCATGGCCGACCTGGACAGCGAGCATACAGATTTCCGGCACATGCTCTATGCCAGCCTGAAAGACCGTTACGACAGCGACCTCTGACCATCACCGGGTCCACTAACGCGGCCCCCCTGCCAGACATTGGGCATTCGCTGAGTCCGAACGAAGTGTAGGGGCGTGCGTCAGTGCGCCCATCAGAACAATCCGGCTGCATTGAATCCGGAAAGAATCGTAGGGGCGTGCATGCGCACCCATCTGGTTGCATCAGACAAAAGGAATCAACGAAAAGGAAATTGGGGTGACTGATGGGGCTCGAACCCACGACAACCTGAGTCACAGTCAGGGGCTCTACCAACTGAGCTACAGTCACCACTGCAGACAAGCCTGACTTTCCCGAACGGACATCCTGCAAGAAGCATTTTGCCCTCCAGTTTCACTGCTGCATTCTGACAAACCTGTGACTTGTTGTCGCAACCTGTGGAACTGGCACGCCCGGCAGGATTCGAACCTGCTACCACCGGCTTAGAAGGCCGATGCTCTATCCAGATGAGCTACGGGCGCTCAAACCGGTTCATCCTGCACAAAGACCACCGGAGGTGGTCGGGGTAGAGAGATTCGAACTCCCGACATTCTGCTCCCAAAGCAGACGCGCTACCAGACTGCGCTATACCCCGATTTGCCCCATTCGGCGAGAGGCGGCATCTTACTGATCAAGGCAGGCAAGGTCAATTCCAAATTTGCCTTGTTTGCATGAAATTGCCCGTATAAGAGGCTGAACAGCAAGCTTTTTTTCCCAGTATTATCCCGGTGCTCGTTCAGGACTCTACACGCCAGGTCGTCTTGCCGTCCCTGTCTTCCAGCACCACTTTCAGGGCCTTCAGTTCATCCCGTATTCTGTCGGCCTCTACCCAGTTCTTTTCAGCCCTGGCTGTGTTGCGTCTGACAATAAGATCGTCGATATACGTGGGGTCGAGATCGTCCCCGCCTGCCCGCAGGAAACTTTCAGGTACTTCCTGGAGTATGCCCAGAATGCCGCCAAGCCTGCGTAACAGTGCAGCCTGCTGCAGTGCCAGTGCAGGATCTGTATCACGCAGACGATTGATATCGCGTGCCAGTTCGAACAAAACGCCTATGGCTTCCGGGGTATTGAAGTCATCCTGCATGGCAGCATGGAAGCGGTCTTCAAACACCGTATTGGCAGCACTTTCCACAGCTGCCAGATTGAAATCCTTCAGTGCATGATAAAAACGCTCCAGAGCAGCTTTGGCAGTTTGCAGGTTTTCTTCCGAATAGTTGATATGGCTGCGGTAGTGGCTGGACACCAGAAA
The DNA here is from genome assembly GCA_030831125.1 of Gammaproteobacteria bacterium. GTDB lineage: Bacteria > Pseudomonadota > Gammaproteobacteria > Pseudomonadales > Pseudohongiellaceae > CAILUG01. The sequence continues at coordinate 50,207 of JAURLQ010000127.1, read as the reverse complement.
ATAACGGATTACCTCTGCAGGATACTGCTTGAGTACTTCGCGCACGGTAAAGAAATTACCCAGCGACTTTGACATTTTCTCATTGTCCACGCGTACCGGACCATTATGCATCCAGGTATTGACGAATTTACAGCCTGTGGCACCTTCCGACTGCGCAATTTCATTGTCGTGATGCGGAAACATCAGGTCGGTGCCGCCACCATGGATATCAAAGGTATTGCCCAGGTTGCTGGTCGACATGGCTGAACATTCAATATGCCAGCCCGGCCGCCCGTCACCCCAGGGCGAAGGCCAGCTGGGTTCACCGGGTTTTGATGACTTCCACAGAACGAAGTCCCGTGGATCACGTTTGCTCTCACCGACTTCAATACGGGCGCCGGCCAGCAATTCCTCGGGATTCTTGCGCGAAAGCCTGGCGTAATCGGGAAAAGTGCTGACAGCAAAATACACATCCCCATTACCGGCTGCATAGGCCTTGCCGTTGGCAATCAGGGTTTCAACCATGCTGATGATTTGCTGGATATAAGCGGTGGCACGCGGTTCGATGTCTGGACGGACAATTCCCAGCGCTGCCTCGTCTTCGTGGGTATAGCGGATGAAACGTTCGGTCAACTCCTCGAACGCCTCGTTGTTTTCCTGCGCACGCCTGATGATTTTGTCATCTATGTCGGTAATGTTACGCACATAGGTAACTTCTAAGCCGGCAGCACGCAGATAACGAACCACCACATCAAAAGCCACCAGCATGCGGGCATGGCCTATATGACAGTAGTCGTAGGTGGTGAGACCGCAGACATACATACGCACCTTGCCCGCTTCCATCGGGGTAAAGATTTCCTTGCGCTGCGTGAGGGTGTTATAGATTGAAAGCACTGCTTACCTTTTGATGTTTTATGTTCAGGATCATTCTTGTCTGCCGCAACCACTGCACGTGACTTCTGGTCGAATGGGTAATTCATGATGGGGCGTTGGCGGGCCATGGAAGGCCCGACACGAGCGTTACATGGATGTACTTGCAAGCGTCCCCGGAATGAATTAACCGTTCGACCGGTACAAATTCAAAATTCAGGTGTTCTGGATTTTACCCCACGTATCCCGCAACCCGATGGTCAGATTGAAAACCAGCCCATCCGGTTTGCTGTCGAAACGATCTGCACAAAAATACCCTTCCCTTTCAAACTGGAAACGCTCTTCAGGTTGCGCAGATGCCAGAGAAGGCTCGGCACGACAATCTGAAAGCACCACCAGAGAATCAGGGTTCAGCTTGTCGCGATAATCCCCTTCGGCACTGTCCGGGTTTTCATGGGTAAACAGTCTCTCATATAGTCTCACTTCGCAGGATATCGAGTTGCTGGCAGAAACCCAGTGAATTACGCCCTTTACCTTGCGGCCTTCCGGATTTTTGTTCAGTGTGTCCATATCGCAGCTGCAATGCAGCTCAGTGATATTGCCCGCCGCATCCTTCACGATTTCATCGCAGCGGATCACATAGGCACCACGCAAGCGTACTTCACCACCCGGCACCAGTCGTTTGAATTTTGGCGGCGGCACTTCCTCGAAATCGCTGCGGTCGATATAGAGCTCGCGGGTAAAGGTCATGCTGCGCTCGCCCATGCTTTCATCCTTGGGATGCCGTGACATGCCCAGGATATCGGTCTTTTCGGCAGGATAATTCGTGAGTACAACCTTGAGCGGACGCAGTACACACATGGCACGCGGAGAAGTCCTGTCAAGATCTTCCCGCAGGCAGTGTTCGAGCATACCGACATCAACCACGCTGTTCGATTTGCTGATACCGGCAATCTCTATCAGATTGCGGATGGCTGCTGGTGTATAGCCACGACGACGCATGCCTTCCAGAGTTGGCATACGTGGATCATTCCAGCCGTTGACCAGCTTCTCGTCTACAAGCTGCTTGAGCTTGCGTTTGCTCATCACAGTGTAGTTCAGGTTCAGCCGCGCAAATTCGATCTGCTGGGGGTGATGCGGCACATCGAGCTGGTCCAGTATCCAGTCGTAAAGCGGACGATGATCCTCGAATTCCAGGGTGCACAGTGAATGCGTAATACCTTCAATGGCATCCGAAATACAGTGTGTGTAGTCGTACATGGGGTAAATACACCACTTGTTGCCGGTTTGATGATGATGCGCATGACGAATACGGTATATGACAGGGTCGCGCATATTGATGTTCGGCGAAGCCATGTCGATTTTGGCCCGCAGAGTGTAGGTGCCGTCTGCAAACTCGCCGTTTTTCATGCGTGAGAACAAATCCAGATTGTCTTCCATGCTGCGCTCGCGGTCTGGACTGTTGCGGCCGGGTTCTGTGAGTGTGCCCCGGTATTCCCGGGCCTGATCAGGGGTAAGACTGCAAACATAGGCCTTGCCCTGGCTGACAAGCGCCACAGCGTAGTCGTAGAGCTGGTCAAAATAGTTGGAAGCGTAATAAAGCCTGTCTTCCCAGTCGAACCCCAGCCAGCGGATACTGGCCTGAATGGATTCCACATACTCAAGGTTTTCCTTTTCCGGATTGGTGTCGTCAAAGCGCAGGTTGCACTTGCCGCCATATTTGAGCGCAGTGGCAAAGTTCAGGCAGATGGATTTTGCATGCCCCATGTGCAGATAACCGTTGGGTTCGGGTGGAAACCGGGTATGCACCCTGCCCCCGTTCTTGCCATTGGCAAGATCGGAGTCGATGATCTGGTGAATGAAATTGGAGGGTATGTGTACTGCGTCTACCATGTGGGTTTGCTTTCAGGGCGTGGACAAAGCGCGTATTATAGCCTGCTTGTTCGGGTGTGTCCCTTGATAAGACATCTACAGGTAACGAATACACGCCTTTTGTATGTCGAAGGTTCAAAACAGTGCTGCATCAGGATAAAAGTAGTGCCCTTTGCGACACGCCGTAAACCCGTCCCTGGGGGCTCGACTGCGGCATCCCTGCCGCAGACGGTCGCAAATTTCACTACTTTCATCCTGAACCCAGGTGCAATGGATATTCGGACATCGCAGGAAAAAACGGTTTTTGATCATTACAGGAATTACCATGATTACGCTTCATACCAACCAGGGCGATATCGTCCTTGAACTCGATTTTGAAAAGGCTCCCAAATCTGCAGCCAATTTTTTGCAATACGCCCGCGATGGCCACTACGATGGCACCATATTTCATCGGGTAATCGACAACTTCATGATCCAGGGTGGTGGCTTCGAGCCCGGCATGAAGCAGAAAAAGGCAGGCCCCCCCATTGAAAACGAAGCCGACAATGGTCTGCGTAATGATGAGGGGACTGTTGCGATGGCTCGCACCATGGAACCCCATTCCGCTTCCTGTCAGTTCTTCATCAATGTAAAGAACAACGACTTCCTCAATTTCAAGTCGAAAACCTCTCAAGGCTGGGGCTATGCCGTTTTCGGCAAGGTTAGCGATGGCATGAAGGTCATCAAGGCCATAAAGGGCTGTAAAACCGGTTCCAAATCTGGGCACCAGGATGTGCCGCTTGTAGACATCGTCATTGAATCCGTGAGCATAGATGACTCAAAAATCCCGGTCTGAGCGCATACTGCTCATTTCCGACCTGCATCTGGAAGAAGACAGGCCTGACCTTGTGCAGGCCTTTCTTTCATTTCTGGAGCGCGAGGCAGCCAATGCCTGCGACCTTTATATACTTGGCGACTTTTTCAACCTGTGGATAGGCGACGATGATGATCGTCCGCTCAACACTGCGATCGCCGGAGCCCTGAAACTGATGGCAGAGGATGGCCTCAATATTTACCTGATGCACGGCAATCGCGATTTTCTGCTTGGTAACAATTTCGCCCGGCGTGCGGGCGCCACCCTGATCCAGGAACCATTTCTGCTTCAGAACGCTGGCAGCCAATACCTATTGATGCATGGTGATGTGCTTTGTACACGAGATGTCGAGTATCAGGCATTCCGCCAGACTGTCCGTAACCCCTCCTGGCAGCAGGATTTTCTGGGCAAGCCGCTGGCAGAAAGGCGGGCCTTCGCTGACCAGACGCGCCGGCAGAGCAAGGTCATGAGCAGCAACAAGGCAGCAGATATCATGGATGTCAGCCAGAATGCCGTGGAGAATGTTCTGCGTGAAAACGGCACTTGTCTGCTAATCCATGGCCATACCCACAGGCCTTTTGAGCACACTTTCACTCTGGATGGCAAAGCGGCCCGAAGAATCGTGCTGGGCGACTGGGGGACTGATGGCTGGTTTCTGGAACTGGAATCTGGCCGGGTAAAGCTGCACAAATTCCAAATCCCCGGGTAGGGGGTGTGCTTACGCGCCCATAATCCGATTCTGGTTTGTTTGAAAATCTGACCATTACCGGATCAGTTTGCACCGACCCTGTGCGTACAGATTAGAATAGGGGAAGGCCCGAGCTGGTTACTATCGGGCTCCGAAATACCGTTCATGATGGGCCTCACTGAGCACGTGCAGGTCATTGTTGATTTCTACCAGCACATCGCGCACATCCCGGTCCAGATAATCAAACTGCAGGGCCACGCCGGCCTCTTCCAGGCTATGCAGCCGATGCAGGTGTTTCTGCAGCAGCTGGTGAAGCCAGAAAAAAGGCGAAAGGTCCGGATCATAAAAAACCCGCAGGTCCTGCAATACCTGTTCAAGCTTCTGTTGGGAAACTATCCGGAAACGACCTTCCATGATCTGCGTAGTCAATTTATTGATCCGGGCCTGTACCGCACGTTTCTGCTCTTCGGTATAGGTATTCCAGTGGATAACTTCAGTATTGAAACGCTTGCAGCCACGGCATATGGTGTCGCCGAAGGAAGTGGTGGAGCAGATGCCGATGCAGGGAGTACGAACTGGTTTCATGTGTCTATTCTAATGCAAGCTGCCGCCACAGCTGAACCTGTCCGTTATACTGATTTGCCCTCTCCTTTTATTAAAAAAAGCTGTCGAAGCTGCTAGAATCCCGCGCCAGTATGCCGGGAGCCCCATCCAGCCCGGGCTGTTGACCATGGAGAACCAGAATGACCTTTATAGTTGGAGAAAACTGCATCCGCTGCAAGCATACCGATTGCGTGGAAGTCTGCCCTGTGGACTGCTTCTACGAAGGCCCCAACATGCTGGTCATTAACCCCGATGAATGCATTGATTGTGCCCTGTGCGAACCCGAATGCCCGGTGGATGCCATCTACGCCGAAGATGAAGTGCCCGATGACCAGATCCAGTTTATTGAACTGAACGATGAATTATCTCGAAGCTGGCCGAATATCACCGAAATGAAGCCGGCACCGGAAGATGCCGAGGAGTGGGACGGCGTACCAAACAAGATCGAGCACCTGGAAAGGGATTGGCCAGCCTGAACAAGTGCTTGAAGATTACAGTTGAAACCCGGCTCATGCCGGGTTTTTATTGTTTCTTCAGACAGTCACCGGAAAAACCATCCCGCTCCAGCATTTTTTTCAATTTGCCCAGTGCTTCAATCTGCAGTTGTCTTACACGCTCCCTGGTCAGCCCTATCTCCTTGCCCACTTCCTCAAGTGTGGTGCTTTCATAACCCTGCAACCCGAAGCGGCGGGCAACTATTTCGCGATGTTTGGACGAAAGCCGTCCGAGCCACTGATCCATACACTCCTGGATATTTTCAGATTCCACTATTGAATCTGGCTGCTGTTCTTCCCTCCCCGGCACCGTATCGAACAGGGAAAGGTCGCTGCCCTCTTCAGAAACCAGTTCAGTTGAACTGGTACCTACGTCCAGAGACAGCAGTTTGCTGACCACTGCCACCGGTTTGTTCATGCTGCTGGCAATTTCTTCATGCGTAGCATCACGGCCCAGTGTTTCCGAAAGTGATTTTGCAGTTTTCACACACGCGTTCTGTTCCTTGACCACATGTATGGGCAATCGGATAGTTGTAACCTGGTTCATCAACCCCCGATCAATGTTCTGCTTTATCCACCAGGTCGCATAAGTGGAAAAGCGGAATCCTCGTGTCGGGTCAAATTTTTCCACAGCACGGATCAGCCCGAGATTACCTTCTTCTATAAGATCGAGAAGACTCAAGCCTCTTCCCTGATAACGCTTGGCAATGGCAACAACCAGTCTCAGGTTTGCTTCAATCATTCTGTGTTTGCTGTCCCGGTTGCCTTTTCTGACATCACTGGCAAGCAGATATTCCTGCTCTGCAGTCAGCAGGGGCGTAAATCCGATTTCATTGAGATACAGGGTAGTAGGATCTACAGAGTCACACGCAGAAGCTGAAACTGATGTGGAATTGACGGAAATAACCGGATAACTGCCAGTAATCGTTTTTTCATCGATACTGGAATCAGGATCTCTTGTTTCCTGCGTGTCAGTACAGTTTTCAGGAACAGGGTCAGCATCCTGTATCGAGTTGATATCACCAAAGTCATTTCCAGTATCAAGCTGCATCTTGTAACAGCAAGCTTCTTCTGAAAGTTTGGCCTGTGATACTGCGTGCGGGAGGGGTTGGGTCTTGCAAGATGGTTTACTTGTCATACCGCTTCCTATTCCAGTAAATTCTTTGATTGTTTGTATGATATCGGCGAGTTTCAGAAGCCGGAATTTTCTGGTTTTACAACTATAAACCAATGGTTATTACTGTTGTCCCGTATCCGTTGCAGCTTTGAAAGTATAGTACAGAAAAATAAATATGGAAAAATTTTTACAATTTATATGCGCAATAAACTGCGACAGGATCAACGTGCTGGCATGAAGCCAGCAGGGTCCACAGGCTTGCCATCCTCGCGGATCTCAAAATGCAGCATATTGCGATCTATGCCGCTCGATCCCAGCTCTGCTATCTGCTGTCCCTTTGTGACCATCTGCCCTTCGGTGACAGTCAAAACTCTGTTGTGAGCATAGGCACTCAGGAAGTGATCGTTGTGCTTGAGAATGATCAGGTTGCCATAGCGTTGCAGGCCTCCACCGGCATAGACAACTTCGCCATCGGCAGCAGCCATCACCCGATCGCCTGCCTGCCCGGCAATATCCATCCCCTTGCCCACTACACTGTCATCCGAGAAACGGCCGATGATGTTGCCTGCATGCGGCCAGCCCCAGTTGATGTCGCTGTTGGCTAGTACTGGTGTTGCAGGTGGGCTGACTGTAACCGGCTCAGGCCGGGGTGCTTCAACACGGGCTGTTGTAAGCGATGGCGGAGTTGCAATGCGTCCCGTGGGGGTGCCCGGGCCTTGTATCGGTGCAGTTGCCTGTCCACCAGGAGCTGTTGATGAGGGCAAAGGAGTACGCGATATCCCTGTCGAAGTGCCCGTTGCCGGCAGGGCATTTCGGGCTGGACGACTGATGCTTACCCCTGCTGTGGTGCCGGATGTTACCGTTTGCGGCGCAATGGTGCTGCTCTGGCCACGCAAGTCAACCGTCAGACTCTGGCCTGGATAAATGCTGTAGGGAGCACTCAGCCCGTTGGCACGCGCCAGCGCGTTTACATCCAGATCATACATCCACGCAATAACGTAGAGTGTTTCTCCACCGTTTACCCGGTGGGTGCGTCCATCACCAAGAAATCGGGGTCCGTCTCCTATCTGATCCACGGGTGCGGAGTAGCGGCTGCTGCATGCAGCAAGCACAATTACAGCAAGTATCAAAATCAGGTTTCGCATGGGCGCATAGTGTGAAGTAAAGTTGCTTGCTTGAAAATGAATGAAAGCATATTCCTTCAACAACAAGCCCCGGAAACACAAATGAAGTTGTTACTTGCCTCCTCGTCTCCCTGGCGCCGTACTTTGCTGCAGCGTCTTGGCTTGCCATTCGAGTGTGCCAGTCCCGAAGTGGACGAAAGTCCCATGCCCGGCGAAGCGCCTGCCAAAACAGCGCTCAGGCTGGCCCGCTGCAAGGCACAGGCACTGGCTGCAGCACATCCGGATACACTTGTAATCGGTAGCGACCAGGTTTGTGAACTCAATGGTCAGGCACTTGGCAAACCGGGTTCCCTTCAGAAAGCCAGGGAACAGCTGTTGGCCTGCAGCGGACAAACTGCCCTGTTCCACACAGGGCTGTGCCTGTTCAATACCGGCGACGGACGGATGCTGGAGAGCCTCGACTGCTATGAAGTAGGCTTCAGGCAGCTGACAGAAACTGAAATCGATGTGTATCTGGCTCGTGAGGATGTGCTGGGTTGTGCAGGCAGTTTCAGGGCCGAAGGATTGGGTATTGCGCTATTCGAACGGATGGCCGGGGAAGATTTCAACAGTCTGGTCGGTTTGCCGCTGATTTCCCTTTGCCGACTGCTCAGACAGGCCGGGCTCAATCCCCTGCGAGCATCCTGAGAATGCCATTGAGGGATGCGTCGTATTCTGCGCTTGCCTGGAGCGGTTTCCCCGTTACCGGATGCACCATGTTCAACGAAGCCGCGTGCAGACACAGACGATTGATGCCCTTGTGTTTCGCAGTTGCATATTTGTCATCGCCCAGCACCGGATGACCTGATTCAGCGGCATGCACCCGGATCTGGTGTGTACGCCCTGTCAGTGGTCTGGCTTCGAGCAAGGTTGCACCGGGAAATGTTTGCAGTATGCGAAAGCGGGTTTCCGATGCCTTGCCGCTCGAGTCTGCTGTTACCTTTCTTTCGCCATTTCGCTCAGGTTGGCGGCGCAAGGCCTTGTTCACCAACTTCAGGGATGCTGGCCAATGTCCACTCACCAGCACATGGTAGACCTTGCCTACTGCATGCTGACGAAAGGCTTCCATTGCCCCCTTGCGGGCTTTTCCCGTTTTTGCCAGCATCAGACAGCCGGATGTACCTTTGTCCAGCCGATGTACCAGCTCCAGTGCCTCCAGTTCCGGATACATGGACCGCATGGCCTCGATCAGGCCCAATGCAGCGCCCGTGCCTGCATGTACAGCCAGGCCTGAGGGCTTGTTGAGCACTATAAGATGTTCGTCTTCGAAAAGAATGGATGCCTGCAGCAGGCTCCTGAGTTTGTCCCCGGGGGCTGGTGTTGCCTCTGTCTCAGTCAAACGAACGGGTGGAATCCTGACCTTGTCCCCCATTTTCAGGCGCGATTCCGGTTTGGCCCGACCACCGTTAATTCTCACCTCTCCTTTACGGATTATTCTGTAAATCAATGACTTGGGAGCGCCCTTCAGGCGAGCAAGCAGGAAGTTATCCAGTCGCTGGCCTTCCTGGTGTTCATTGACTTCCATGAACCTGACGCGGGACGCAGACTGTTCTGAAGGGGCTGGAGATAGTTCTGACACAGGGCTTCCGGTGTTGCAAAAGCCGCAGATTATAGCAAACCCCTAACAAAGACATGGGTTGAAAAGGGGCACATAAGTGATTGAGACACCATGGGTTTACTGCTATATTCGCCCACCTGAGTGCATGGTCACTAGTGGTGCATTCTCTCCTTCCAGGCCAATTGCCGGGACCTTTTCTACCCTGCCAGGCTCAAGTAGCGATCAATCAGGATCAGTCAAGGATTGCGAAGCACAGAGGAAGCACAGAGAGAGTCAATGCACCTGTAACTTGAATCAGTTACAGGCAAGTCACCAGCACTTCGCTGATAACAGGAGACAATCAAACTCCCCTGCTATCAGGCATAATTGCACTCAGCAGCAGTGAATGCAGTCAACACTAACCAACTGGAAACAAACAAAAGAATTTACGGTCAACAGGCAGAGAATCCTGGAACCCGCACCACTGCAAGCCAGTGGACTGCAGCCGATAGTAAAACAGGACCGAAAAACTGCAGAAGCGGCAACATGGTTCTCGAGCCCGGCCCCATGGGGTTGTTGGCCGTACCCCCGGACAGAGTCCGGCAAACAGCAAGAAATTCAGCAGTTACAGGAACAATCCCCTGTACTGCGTGTGAACACAAGGCAAACCCGTCCATAAACAGGACTGGTATTGCAGGATAAAGACTTACAGAGCCATCTGGTGATTATTGCCGTTTGGTCCGAACAGGTGTGAATACACGCCAGCAGCAGTACAGACATTACCTGGTAATGTTACTGCCGCAGTGCTGTTCCTACTGGACCCTTTTCCTGCCCTTTTCACAGCTTTGGTAAGTAACTCGCGATAACTGAATCGCAGAGTCTACAATCTGGTTTTTCTGAGCGCTGGTGCCGCCATCTGTCCGTTACAGCAACGGAAGAACGGTAACTATGAAAAGAATGCTTGTTAATGCAACCCAGAAAGAGGAGTTGCGTGTTGCCCTCGTAGACGGGCAACGTCTCTACGATCTCGATATTGAAAATCGTCATCGTGTCCAGAAAAAGGCCAATATCTACAAAGGCCGAATCACCCGCATTGAGCCCAGCCTTGAAGCAGCATTCGTGAATTACGGAGCTGACAGGCACGGCTTTCTCCCGCTGAAGGAAATCTCCAAAGAGTACTTCCGCAAGAATGCCAATGCCGGCAGTGGCAATATCAAGGAGCTGATCGCAGAAGGCACTGAAGTGATAGTGCAGGTTGAAAAGGAAGAACGTGGCAACAAGGGTGCAGCCCTCACCACGATGATCAGCCTGGCAGGCCGCTACCTTGTACTTATGCCCAACAATCCCCGTGCAGGTGGTATTTCCCGCCGCATCGAAGGTGATGAGCGTAGCGAGCTGCGTGAAGCCATGGATGCATTGGAAATACCCAATGGCATGGGCATCATTATCCGCACCGCAGGGGTTGGCCGTGCTGCAGAAGAATTGCAATGGGACCTGAACTATCTCCTGCAGGTCTGGTCGGCCATTACCAAGGCATCCGGCGAGCATGAAGCGCCCTGCCTGCTGTTCCAGGAAAGCAATGTAATCCTGCGCGCAATTCGCGACTATCTGCGTCAGGACATAGGCGAAGTGATTTTTGATACCGATGCCGCCTACGACGAAGCGCTTACTTTTGTGCAACAGGTCATGCCGCAGTTTGAAAGCCGCATCAAGATGCACCAGACGCGTGTACCTTTGTTTACCCACTTCCAGATCGAGAACCAGATTGAAACGGCTTTCGAGCGCGAGGTAAAACTGCCATCAGGTGGCTCGATCGTAATCGATCCAACAGAGGCACTCGTCTCCATTGATATCAACTCCTCTCGTGCCACCAAGGGTGCCGATATCGAGGAAACCGCGCTGCTGACCAACCTGGAAGCTGCAGATGAAATTGCCCGTCAGTTGCGCTTGCGTGACATGGGTGGACTTATCGTTATCGACTTCATCGACATGATGTCGCAGAAGAACCAGCGCGCCGTTGAAGACCGTATGCGTGATGCACTGGAAATGGATCGCGCCCGGGTCCAGGTGGGCCGTATTTCCCGTTTCGGCCTGCTCGAAATGTCCAGGCAGCGTCTGCGTCCTTCGCTGGGTGAAACCAGCGGCACTGTATGCCCTCGTTGCAATGGTCAGGGTACGATCCGTGACGTTGAATCGCTGTCGCTTTCCATCCTGCGTCTTGTGCAGGAAGAAGCCAACAAGAACAATTCACGCGAAGTACGCGCACTGGTTCCGATTGCGGTAGCGTCCTATCTGCTCAACGAGAAAAGAGCCGAGGTAGCGACCATAGAAAGTCGTACTAGCAAACGCATAGTCATTGTGCCCAATGTCCAGCTGGAAACCCCGCACTTTGAAATCCAGAATATTGGCAGTGATTCCACTGAACGCAGTTACGATATCGAGCCTGAAGAAGAAATTGCAGCAGATGAAGTCCTGCCACGCGAGCCAGTGGCTGCCGACATCCCTGCAGTCCAGACAGCCAGCCTGAAAACGGCCCCACCCCCGGTAGTCCAGGAACAAGCGAAGAAAGAGAAAGAGCCTGAAAAACAGCCCGGATTCTTTGCCCGTCTGTTCAGCATCTTCAAATCAGAGCCAGAGCCCGAGCCGGAAACAGTACAGGAAGAAAAGAAACCACGCCGCCGTACCCGTACCAATGAGCGTGGCAGTGGCAAGCGTCGTGACCGTAACGATCGTGATCGCAAGCGTGAAGCTCGTCCTCCAAAGCAGGCTGCTGAAAGCCAGCCGGCAGCTCCGGAGCAAAGTGCCGAGAAAGATCAGGATCAACAGCCCCGCAAGGAAGGCAGCCGTCGCAGACGCGGCGGTCGTAACCGCAACCGTGACCGGGCTGATCGCAAGGATAGCCAGCAGGAATCTGCTGTCGCTTCTGATCAGGACAATGCCTCACAGGATGCTGTGCAGGAAAACACTGATACAGACAACAAATCCAGGCCAGGCAGAAGACCTGCCGAAAAACGTGGCAGACAACCTCGTCAGCGTCAACGCGGAAATCGTGAAGACCTGAATCTTGATGGCAACAAGAGCCAGAATCCTGAGCAGCCGCATACGCAAATCCCGGCTGCACAGAGTGCAGAAGATATCGCTGCAGCTGCCGGGAACCTGCAGGATACGGTAGTCAGTTCGGGTGATACGCTTGCGCAAACTGCGTTTCTGACCGATATAACCGAGCCAGCCACACTGAATGTTCTACCCGAAGCAGTAACGCAGGGCATGGATGAGGCATTGGCAGAACAAACGCAAACAATCCTGACGGAGCCAGTTGAAGCAGAAACCAATCAGGGTCAGGGTATTGATGCTGTTTCAGCAACTGAAGATTTGCAGCAAGCTGCAAGTGCAGTAGATTCAGATGTTTCCACCTCTACTTTCGAGGAGCTGTCTGAAGATACAGCTGTCCAATCACAGCAGGACATGCCGCAGAGCGAGCCAGAAGAACTGCAGCCACAGTCTGAAGCTGCACCAGCGCACAGTGAGCCTGAAGATGTTGCCATGTCTGTTGTGGAAACAGCTGTTGCAGAGGAAGTATCTCAGGTTCCCGAAATCATTCCTGTAATGCCAAGAGAGCGCAAACGCGCACCCAACGATCCGCGTAACAGGCTGAACTCACAGGAACAGCCTGCCAGTGAATCTGCCAACGAGGAACAGGAAGTCTCCCGGTAAAAAGTCTCCCGGTAAAAAGAGCTCAGGCAAAACAACAAAAGGCTGCATTCATGAGGATGCAGCCTTTTTTTTTCATTCCGTTGAAATTGAGCCCGGCTTCCCTGAACACAATTCAACGCTTGTAGATCCTGCTCGAATTCGGCTTATTGCCTGTTGTAGACCAGCGTAAAATCCACCACGACATTCGGATTGATCGACGGTAGTCCGGCTATTTCACGGAGTTGTTCCACACCTTCTGCCAGGCCGAAACTGGCAGCGTTGACAATCAGGGGCCTGGCCAGCGATACCTGCAGGGTGTCAGCATCTGTCTTGAGCACCTGCAAATCAACGCCCATTGTCTGGGTAATACCATGCAGACTTATTTCTGCATCATAGTTGCCGGTAATCGAAGCCCCCTGCTCCATACCATCAATCATCGCAGTTTCAACTCCAACACTTACAAGCGCCCGGGGATATTCGGCAACCTTGAAAACTATCTCGCTCATGCGTTCATTGCGTATTTCTATGGCCGTATCAACAGTTGCCAGGGCAATGGCCAGGCTGGCGACTCCCTCATCACTGATACCGCCACTGAGTCCGGCAAAGCTGTTTACTTCAGAAATTGCGGATGCCTTGCTGGTAACGTAATAAAAAGAGGATTGCTCCTCATCAAGTGACCATTCGGCAAAAACACTGAATGAGCACAACAACAGTGGAAGTGCCGTTGCAGCTTGTATCTTGAACATATGCCTGCTCCTTTGGTTGGTAACAATCAATCATGCCAGTTGTTAATGATGATAGACCTGTATTGAAACTGTTTCTTGCGAAACCCGGGTTCAGGCCAACAACTTTTCAAGTTCGGGAAGGATTTCAAAAAGATCTCCTACCAGTCCGTAGTCAGCAACCTGGAAAATCGGTGCTTCCGGGTCCTTGTTGATGGCCACAATGATTCGGCTCTCTTTCATGCCTGCCAGATGCTGGATGGCACCGGAAATGCCGACAGCTATATAAAGATCAGGGGCCACTATCTTGCCAGTTTGTCCTACCTGCAATTCATTACCGACATAACCGGCATCTACTGCTGCCCGTGAGGCGCCAATCGCGGCACCAAGCCTGTCGGCCAGATTTTCCACAAGGGCAAAGTTTTCTGCACTACCCAGCCCGCGCCCCCCGGATACTACAGTTTTTGCTGCCTCAAGTTGGGGTCTGGCACTGTTGTTGAGATTCTCACTTACAAATCTGCTCATTTGCTGCACGGCAGATACAGCAATTGGCTCAATGACAGCATTTCCATCAACAGCAGCCTCTTCAAAAGATGATGCCCTGATGGTGATTACTTTTACAGGATCTGCAGAACGCACCCTTGCCAGTGCATTGCCGGCATAGATGGGTCTGGTAAAGGTATCCTTGTCTTCTATACGCACAACCTCGGAAAGCTGCGCCACATCCAGCAAGGCGGCAACGCGGGGCAGCAGGTTCTTGCCAGTGGTACTTGATGCAGCAAGTATGGCGCTGTAGCCGGTGGCAACTTGCAGCACTGCCGGTGTCAATGCTTCAGCAAGTTGATGTTTGCAAGCCGGATTGTCTGCAAGCAGCACTTTTGCAACACCATTTGTTTTTGCCGCGCTTTGGGCTACGGGGTTGCAATCGGCACCCATTACCAACACATCTACTGTATCTGCCAGCTGCAAGGCAGCTGTAACCAGCGAGCGAGTTGCCGGGTTCAGCGTCTTGTTGTCATGTTCTGCAATTACGAGCGCTTTCATGGCAACACCTTTGCTTCGTTCCTGAGCTTCTCTACCAGTTCGCTGGCCGAATGTACCCGGATTCCGGGTTTTCTGGGGGCAGGCTCTGACACACTTTCAATTGTCAGATGTGACCTGAGTGTGACACCAAGCTCATCGGGTGTAAGCGTATCAACAGGTTTTTTCTTTGCCTTCATGATGTCAGGGAGTTTTGCGTAACGGGGCTCGTTGAGACGCAGGTCGGCAGTAATAATCGCGGGTAATGTGAGTTCAAGCACCTGTTCGCCACTGTCCACTTCGCGAGTGACTTCCACAAGGTTGTCTTTCATTTCAACACGCGATGCAAAGGTTGCCTGGGGATATCCACACAGGGCAGCCAGCATCTGGCCTACCTGGTTGTTGTCAGAATCTATAGCCTGCTTGCCCAGTATGACCAGACCGGGGGCCTCCCTTTCAACAACGGATTTGAGCAGTTTGGCAATATTGAGGGATTCCAGATCATCATCAGCCTTGATGTGAATGCTACGATCTGCGCCAAGTGCAAGCGCTGTACGCAATTGATCACCCACCTTGTCTCCACCTATGGAAACGGCTATCACTTCAGATGCTACCCCTTTCTCTTTCAGTCTGACTGCTTCTTCCAGTGCAATCTCACAGAATGGATTCATTGCCATTTTGGCGTTACTCAGGTCAACACCACTGTTGTCGATGTGCACCCTGACTTTGATATAGGCGTCAAGTGTTCGTTTTATTGGTACCAGAATTTTCATGATTGAACTGCTTTGTGTGTATTGAACTGCCGGTGATGCATGTGAAGGGAATGAATTATAATAGAAGCTGCAAGATACAGTAAAAGGAAAGCAACTTGAGCATTGATCAGCCCACTGAACGTGAAACCATGGAATTTGATGTTGTCATCGTCGGTGGAGGCCCCTCTGGACTGGCAACTGCCTGCAAACTGGCACAACTTGCACAGCAGGCTGGCACTGAGCTCAATATCTGCGTGTTGGAAAAAGGTTCCGAAATCGGCGCACATATAGTTTCAGGTGCGATACTGGAGCCGGATTCCCTGGCCAGTCTGTTTCCCGACTGGCAGACACTTGGAGCTCCGCTGAGCAATCCGGTACTCAGCGAGGAAGTCCTCTATCTCCACAATCAAAACAGGGCTATACGAATTCCTGGTCTGTTTATCCCTGGCGGTTTGCACAACAAAGGAAATTACATTATCAGTCTGGCCAATCTCTGTCGCTGGCTGGCTGAACAGGCAGAGGCCCTGGGGGTCAACATTCTGGCAGGCTTTGCTGCCTCATCCCTGATTTACGATGCAAATAATGCTGTTTGCGGTGTGCTGACCGGTGACATGGGGGTCAACAGTGACGGGCAGCCTGGCAACAACTACACACCCGGATATCAGCTGCGGGCACCTTACACGGTACTTGCCGAGGGCTGTCGCGGTCATCTGGGCAAGGAAGTCATCAGCAAATTCGCCCTCGACAAGGACAAGACACCCCAACACTACGGACTGGGACTCAAGGAAATATGGGAAGTTGATCCTGCCTTACACAAACCCGGCCATATCATGCACACCATGGGCTGGCCCCTTGATGAGAGCGGCACCACCGGTGGCGGCTTCCTGTACCACATGGACAAAAACCAGGTGTCTGTGGGTCTGATAGTCGACCTCAACTATGAAACCCCCTGGCTGAGCCCCTATGAAGAGTTCCAGCGCATGAAACTGCATCCTCGCATCAGCGCAACGCTCAAGGGTGGCAAACGCATCTCCTATGGCGCCAGGGCTTTGGTCAAGGGTGGACTGCAGTCACTGCCTGATCTGACTTTTCCGGGTGGTTTGCTGGTTGGTGACAATGCCGGATTCCTCAATTTCCTCAAGCTCAAGGGAACACATACAGCGATCAGTTCAGGCATTTTGGCTGCAGATACACTTTTTGCGCTGCTGGGTTGTGAAACCAGAGCGCCAAGACCTCTGGCCTACCAGCGCGCATTCGAAAGATCTGCACTGTATTCAGAACTGTTCAAAATTCGCAATTGTGGCCCTGCCATCCACAAGCTGGGCATGCTGGCAGGTTCGGCATTCACCTGGCTGGACCAGACTGTATTTGCAGGCAGGCTACCCTTTACCTTGCGGGACAGGGTTCCCGATCATGCCGCACTCAGACAGGCTGATCACTGCCCGAAAATCGACTATCCCAAACCCGACAACAAACTCAGTTTTGATCGTCTCAGTTCAGTTTTTCTCTCCGGCACCTTCCATGAGGAGAACCAGCCCTGTCATCTGCAACTGCGTGATGAAGACACCCCCATACAATTCAACCTGCCGCAATATGATGAACCGGCCCAGCGTTACTGTCCTGCGGCTGTATATGAAATTGTGCGTGACGAAAATCAGCCGGCCCGGTTGCAGATCAACGCCCAGAACTGTGTACACTGCAAAACCTGTGACATCAAGGACCCGACCCAGAACATCCGCTGGGTCACCCCGGAAGGCGGTGGTGGTCCCAACTACCCCAATATGTGAGTGCAGTTTCCATGCAGCAGCAGGACACCGAAAGACTGGACCAGGCTCTGCAAGCCAATGCACTTGTCCTCACACCCAATTACCGCAGCAGCGACCAGCTCATAGATGCCGTGTGCCGTTATCGCGAAACCCGCGATGGCTGCGCAACTAGAGAACGTCCGGCCATCATGGCCATCGATACCTGGTTGCGTACCATGTGGACAAGCGCTTCTTTCATTATCCAGAACGCTCAAAGCCGTTGCAGAATCATGGACAGCGCCAGGGAAAATCTGCTGTGGCAACAGATAATTCGTGACAATGCTGAAGGGCTGTTACTGCTTCAACAGGACAGTGCTGCAGAGTCCATGGCAACTGCCTGCAGATTGCTGCAGCAGTGGCAGGTAAAGCTCGACGTGCCAGGCAGAATACTGGGTACGACCACAAACCTGCCCAGGGACGATCTGCAATGGGCCGCCTACTGGCTGGATTGTTTTGAAAAATACTGCAAAAAAGAAGCAGTGCTGACTTTCGGCGGCATGGTGCAACAACTGGTGACCATGCTCAATGCAACTCCCCGCTTGCATGCGCTTTTGCCGGTTTCACTGCAACTGTGGCAATTTGATCAACCCCCTCCCCTTTACCGGGACCTGTTTGCCGCCCTCGAATCGGGAGGCTGCGATGTCATCTATTTGCATCAAACACCAGGCAATCCACAACTGTCTGCTTTCAGTCTTCCTGGTGTGAAGGATGAATGCATGCATGCAGCAAAGTGGGCACGACAGGTCATGAATGACTCACCGGATGCCCTTGTCGGCATAATCTGTCCCGATCCTGCAGTGCTCAAGGGTCCTTTGCAAAGAACCATGAGCCGCCAGTTTTCAGGACATGAATATCTGTTCAGCAGCAGCCTGACAGTCAGGCTCAGCGAATTGCACTGGTTTGCAACGGCCATGCAAACACTGGAGATCACCGGCAAGCCCTTGCGAGTGAACACGCTTTGCAGTTTGCTGCGCTCCCGCTTTCTGAGAGGTGCCAACGAAGAAAGTGACCAACGTGCAGCCCTTGAACGCAGGATAAGAGAGCTCGATGAACTGCAAATCAGTATTGCCGATCTGCAGTATCATTGTCGCCAACAGGACAAACCCTGGCATTGTCCTGTTATTGATCAACTCCTGGGGGAATCGCGTGAACGCTGGCAACACATGCGCGGAGAGCGTCCCTTGTCCACTTGGTATGTCCTGTTACAGACACATTGGGAAAGCTGGCTGCCACGTGAGCAGATGCATACCCACGGCCACGCTTCACTCACAACAGACCTGGATGAATTCCTGATTGTGCTGCAGCAAAGTGCAGCCTTTACCGGGCAAGCGGATACCGGAACATTCATTACCCTGGTCAAAACCCTGCTGCATAACAGCAATGCCCGTGAGAACCAGCGCCAGACACCGGTTACCCTGCTTACGCCGGTTGCGGCAACAGGCATGCAGTTCACGCATGTCTGGTGCATGGGCATGAATGAGGATCACTGGCCCGCAGTGCTCAGACCGCATCCGTGGTTGCCGGTTTCACTGCAGCGTCAGCACGGGATGCCCGGTTGTGATCACAACCGCACACTGGACCAGGCACAGGACATGCTGCAGCAGATCATTGCAGGAACGTCCGCGCAACTGGTGTTTTCCTTTGCAGAACTATCTGAAGACATGCCCCTCTCTCCGAGTCCCCTGCTGCCAGAAGGTCTGCAAATTATCCGGATTCCTGTCAGCCCTTTCGATGGTTTGCCCGATTCATTCAGGCTTGCCGATCCGGTCTTGCTTGAAAAAGTTCAAGATTCCCGACTGCTGCCAACAGCACCACTACAGGGTTCAAGTGTATTGCTCAGGTTACAGGCGCAATGTCCTTTCAGGGCCTTTGCAGAAGAACGCCTGGCAATCAAACCGCTGAATACACCAGGATTCGGTTTGTCTCCTGCTGCCATTGGTACGCTGGTGCATGAAGTGATGCTGAGGTTCTGGCAACAGATGGAACAGCCACAAAAGCTTCGCCAATGCGACAGGACTTCACTCGATAAACACATACAGGATGCTGTAACCCACGGGTTGAACAGCCTGGGCCGTCGATATCCCTATGCACTTACTCCCGGATTGCGGCAACTCGAAGCAACCCGACTCGCCGCTTTGTTGCAAGAGTGGCTGGAAGCAGAACTGGCGCGAGGCGAATTCACCATTGTTGCGCTTGAAGAAAAAATGCAGTGGACCTGGCAGCAGTTGACCCTGCGGCTTCGGCTCGACCGGGTGGACAGAACCGCTTCTGGTCTTGCCGTTATAGACTACAAAACCGGCAAAACAGGTAGCAACACCTGGGGCAGCACCGTTCCTGAACAATTTCAGTTGTTGCTTTATCTGTTTGCGATTGAACAACAACAGTCTGCACAAGTAAGCACACTGCTGTACGGCGCCCTGCATCCAACGCAGATGGAATACACCGGCATTTCATCAGATGAAAGCACCCTGCCGGCTATTGCCTTCAGCAACAAGGCACTCAAAGTAGCTGAAAGCGAATGGCAGGCTGTGAGAGATAGATGGCAATCGGAACTGCTGGTGCTGGCCCGTGAGCTGCTCGATGGTTATGTGCCGGTAGCCCCTCGTCAGACCAATGCCTGCCAGTATTGTGAGCTGGGCCCGCTGTGTCGGGTTGGTGAGCTGGAGTCACTGTTATGACGCAGCCGGACAACTGGTTACCCCCGGATCATGAAGCGCGGGTGGCGGCGCTTGATACTACCCGCTCATTCTCGGTACAGGCACCTGCAGGCTCAGGCAAAACCGAATTGCTAACCCAGCGCATGCTGCGTCTGCTTGCACAGGTTGAAATACCTGAAGAGGTACTTGCTTTTACCTTTACCCGCAAAGCTGCCGGTGAAATGCGGCAGCGATTGATTACAAGTCTCAACAAGGCTGCGGCGATGGATCCTGCAGCCCTGGCACAACTTTCACCCCACAAGCTTCAGACAATGCAATTGGCACTGGCTGTTCTCACGCAGGACAAACAGCAGCAATGGCGCCTGCTACAGAACTCCCATCGTTTGCGCATCATGACCATAGACAGTTTCAATCATGGCTTGACCGCACAATTGCCACTGAGTGCATCAATGGGAGGGGCCGCCAGAATAACCGAAGATACCAGGCCCATTTTGGAAAACGCCGTGCATCGTTTGTTTGCCAGACTGGAATCGGGCGATTCCACCGCACTGTTGCTCGGCACCCTGTTGCAGCACCTGCATAACAATCTGCGGGAAGCAGAACAGCTCCTGGTCCAGTTGCTGGAAAAAAGGGATCAGTGGTTGCCGCTGCTGCTTGGTTTCCGGACAGGAAGCGATGCACCCCATACACTGCTGACCAACAGCCTGCGCAGCATCATTGTTGAACAGCTGCAGCAGATTCGCAGCAACTTGTTACCCTTCAGTAACAAACTGTTTTGTTTGGTTCGCTTCAGCTGCAGCAACCTTGCAGATCAGCCTGATCATGGTAATCATCTACTCACTGCCAGTGACCAACTGCCTTCAGAAGATCCGGAAGCACTTGCTGCATGGCGTGCCTTGGCGAATTTCCTGCTTACGACTGGAATGGAATTTCGCAAGCCGGGTGGGCTCAGCATAAAACAGGGTTTTCCCGCAAAAAGCAGTAGCAAAGATCCCGAACTGAAAGCGCAATATGAGCAGGCCAAGGCAGATTTCGGTACGCTTGTCGCTGCGCTGGAAGACGCAAAACTCTTGCCTCACATCCAGCAGCTTGCCCTGCTCCCTGATCCGGAAATTGCCAATGCCAACCGCTTGGTACTGAACGCACTGATTGATCTGTTGCCACTGCTGGCAATTGAACTTGCCGTTGCCATGCAGGAGGCCGGCAAAGTGGATTACACCCAGACCACCCTTGCAGCCTTGCAGGCACTGGGAGCCATTGATGAACCAAGTGATCTGGCACTGAGGCTCGACTACCGGATCAGACATATTCTGGTTGATGAATTCCAGGATACTTCCACCCTGCAACTCAATCTTCTGGAAATGTTGACACGGGGCTGGGAGCCGGACGATGGTCGCACCCTGTTTGTTGTAGGTGACGGTATGCAAAGCTGCTACGGCTTTCGTAATGCCCAGGTAAGACTGTTCATGCAGGTACGCAATCAGGGTATAGGGTCTGTAAGTATGGTGCCGCTCGAACTCGGCACCAATTTCAGAAGTGACCGGGGTATCGTGCAGGCCGTCAATGCCGTTTTTTCCCGAGCCTTTCCCGACAGTATGGATCTGGCGCATGGCGGAGTGAGCTACAGCGCAAGTGAAGCAAGAGCCGGCACAATAAACGGACAGGGCGTCAACCTGGATCTGTGGATAAGGGCTGATGCCAATGACCCGGACAAGTCCGGTCACAATCAAACAGAAGCGATGGCTGTAGCTGATCGTATCCAGGCCCTGCAGCAAACAGATCCATCGCAAAGTATTGCAATACTGGTACGCAATAGAGGCCATCTGGCAGCCATAGTGCCGACACTCCGCCAACGGGGTATTGCTTTCAATGCCACTGAAATAGATCCCCTGCTTTCCTACCCGCTTGTCAGTGATCTGTTTGTTCTGCTCAAGGCCTTGCTGAATCTGGCAGAGGATGTCAGTTGGTTCGCTCTGCTGCGCAGCCCAATGCTCGGGCTCAGGCTGGAAGACATCAACCGGCTTGCCGAACAGAAACAGGCTCTCGGCTGTACGGTATGGACCCTGTGGCAGCAGTGCAATTGTATGGATCAAATCAGTGAGGATGCCCGGTTACGATTTCAGCGTAGCCTGGGGGCTTTGCAGCAAGCCCGGCAACAGCTTCAGGGTGCACCGCTTCGCACCGTACTGGAAACCCTGTGGGAAAGGCTTGGCGGGCCGGCATGCGTGTCTGAAACGTGGATGATGCCGAATGTCGAGTCTTTCCTGGCGCTGGTTGAGCAGTATGATGAAGCCGGCGAATTCAACCTGAATGGCTTTACTGCAAGACTCAGGAGAATTTACGGCAATGTCACCGCACCTGATGTCAGGCTCACTATCCAGACCATCCATAAATCGAAAGGGCTCGAATATGATGCCGTGCTGATTCCGGGACTGCACCGTGGTGGTGGCAGACAGGATGCGCCTCTATTGATGTGGAACGAGTTTGTCGACGCTCACAACATATCCCGCCCTGTACTGGCGCTGCGTGCAGCAAAAGGACAGGACAGGGATGCCCTGTATGATTTCCTCAGACATGAGTCCGGTTTGCGCGAAAGTAATGAAGCAACCCGGCTGCTGTACATTGCCGTTACCCGGGCTGCACACAGCGCCTGGCTGTTTGCCCAGGCCAAACAGGGCAAGGAGCAGCTTGAAACTCCATCAGGCTCCCTGCTCAGCACCATTGAGGGTGTAATCAACTCTCCTCCTCCCGAACTGCAAGTGACTATCAGGCAGTATGCAGATACAGGAGCTTCGATCCAGCCTGAAGCCAACGCTGAGCGGATAACTGCACAGCCCCTGCGTCGCCTGCCGTCAGACTGGACATACCCGTTACAAATTGAAGCAGACGAGCCTATGACAGACATTGCGGAAGATGAGCCGCAACATCTGCAGTTGCTTGCCCGCCAGATAGGAGAACTGGTCCATCTGGGCCTGCAGATGATTGTGGAACACGGGGAGCAATGGTTTGATGCCGCAAATCCGCCGCCCATTTTCACTGCCAGGCTTGCGCCTGTCTGTGAAACCCGACAAATGCTGCAATCGGCAGTGGAAACTGTCATGTCGCAGTTGCAGGCCTGTCTGGCCAGTGAACATGCGGATTGGCTGTTCAGTACAGAGCACCGGGATTCTGCCTGCGAACTGGCACTGGTGGATTACAGCAAGGGTTACAGACGCGATCATGTGATCGACAGGACTTTCATCGATGAAGCGGGTAATCGCTGGATCATCGACTACAAATCATCCTCGCCAGCAGAAGGCACAGCTATTGAAGATTTCATCAAAATGGAAGTCGACCGCTACCAGGCCCAACTGCAAAGCTATGCCGCCCTGTTTGCAGACAAACCTGAGCAGGTCAGGACAGCGCTGTTCTTCACATCCCTGCCATATCTGCATGAACTTTGACGACAATCTGCCAGAACTGATTATAGATTGATTCCATGATTAGAAAATTCTGGCACCTGTTGTCAGAGCGACCTGGCATTATCGTTTCCTGACAAACCTGAACCGGTCAAAACAAGTTTTTACTGCATTCTTCAAGTTTCAACTGAAGCCTGAAAGCGGCCTGGAAATTTTGGAGCTGAGACCGTCTGCGGCAGGGATGCCGCAGTCGAGCCCCCAGGGACGGGTTTACGGCGTGTCGAAGAAACAAAATTTTCAGGCCGCTCTGCCAATTGATTTGCCACTCGCGTTGCGATTTTCGTTCCACAGGCTCTCTCATCTCCAAAATTTCCAGGCCGCTTTCAGGCTTTAGCTGTAATCGAACCAACAGCAAATTACAACCTTGATGGACTTTGTCCTGCCGGATGATTATCCTCTTCTGCCAAATGGCCGTATCGAGCCTGATCAGCAAAGGGGTAAATCCATGAGCATCTCAATCTCCCGCCGCAAACTGTTGGCTGCCGCTTCCGCCAGCCCCTTCATGGCCAGTCTCGTCAGGGCCGCAGAAGAAGGTTCCCCGGTCCGTGAAGGCCGCATCAAACAGACCATCATGCCCCAGCCACTTGGCACTTCGGGTCTGAGCTATGAAGAACGCTGCGAACTGCTCGCGTACGTGGGTTTTTCCGGTGTTGACCTGCCCCAGCGTGCACAAATCCCGATCCTGCAGGACTATGGTCTTGCCCCCAGCCTGATGACCGGCACCGGCACCTCTTTTGTCGATGGCTTTGTCCGACGTGAAATCCACGACAAAATCTATGAGGAAACCTTGAAAGGCATAGACATGTGTGTGGAAGTCGGCTGTCCCAATCTCATTGGCATGCCTGGTGAACGCAGGGGAATGTCACGCGAGGAAGGTCGTGACCATGCCATTGCAATACTGAGCAGGGTTGCCCCCTATGCCGAAGAAAAAGGCATCAATGTGTGTATGGAAATCACCAACTCCAAGGTTGAAAAAGACAACCGTACAGACCAGATGTTCGACAAGCTGCAATGGGGCTGGGATGTCTGCAAGGGGACCGGCTCTTCCCGCATCAAGATTGTCTACGACTTCTACCATGTGCAGATCTCCGACGGCGATGTGGTCCGTAACATGCGCGACAATCTTGAATACATCTGTCACATGCATGTTGCCGGTGTACCCACACGTGGTGAAATCGACCGGGACGATCAGGAGCTCAACTACCGCTTTATCGCGCAGGCCATTGCCGATTCAGGTTACGACGGGTATGTGGCCCATGAGTGGATGCCGACACCAGGCCGCAATCCCATTCTGAGCCTTGCCAACTGCTTTGATGTGATGCGGGTGTAATTTGCAGTAAGCCGCGATATTCAGACTGGAATCATCACCCTCCTGCCTCCGGGCAGGTTTTGCTTTTAGCGCAGGAAACTCGCCGTTGTATCTGTTCCTGTCTTCGGAAGAGTCTCCTCTGTATAATGCCCCGCATTTTACGCACCAGCAGCAGACACCATGACCCAGAGCAGCACAGAAAACGTCAATATCGCGGCCTACCAACCTTTGATCACGCCTGAGCAACTGAAAGAGCGTTTACCGCTGTTCGGTAATACCCTGGAGCATGTCAGGCAGAATCGTCAGCTTATTCGCGACATCCTTGATCGCAAGGACCACAGATTGTTCATCGTGGTCGGCCCCTGCTCCATCCATGATGTCGTTGCTGCACTTGAATATGCTGAAAGACTGAAACAGCTGGCTGATGAAGTGAGCGAAACGCTTGTTCTTGTCATGCGTGTCTATTTCGAGAAACCCCGTACTTCCACCGGCTGGAAAGGCCTGATCAACGATCCCGAGCTCAACGACAGCTTCAGGATAGAAAAAGGACTACACACCGGTCGTCGCCTGTTGCTCAAGCTCAGCGCCATGGGACTGCCGACTTCCACCGAAGCACTTGATCCGATTTCACCACAGTACCTGCACGACATAATAACGTGGTCGGCTATTGGTGCGCGCACAACCGAATCGCAAACCCACCGGGAAATGTCGAGTGGTCTGAGTTCTCCTGTGGGCTTCAAGAATGGTACCGATGGCGGACTGGAAGTGGCCATCAATGCACTCAAGGCGGTCGTCAGTCCGCATCGTTTTCTGGGCATTGATCCGCAGGGTCAGGTGTCAATCATCCACACCAAAGGCAACCCCTATGCCCATATCGTGTTGCGTGGTGGCAATGGAATCACCAATTACGATGCCGGGAGCATTGCTGCCTGCGAGGCGCAGTGTGCAAAATCCGGAGTAACTTCCAACATCATGGTTGACTGCAGTCATGCCAATTCACTGAAAAAGCCGGAAAACCAGCCTGCTGTTTTCAGGGATGTCATTGACCAGATCGTGGCGGGCAACAAGTCGATAATCGGCATGATGCTGGAGAGCAACATCAACGCCGGCCGCCAGGATATCCCTGCCAATCTTGCTGATCTGAAGTATGGTGTTTCTGTAACGGACGGATGTATAGATTGGGAAACTACGGCGCAGATTATCCGGGAAGCACATCAACAACTTTTGAAAGTGCTGCCGACTCGTCAGGAATAGTCAGACAAGGTTCTTCAGTATACCCATAAACCGAGGTCTTTCAGGCTGACTCACTCCGGGAAGCCGGGTGCCACTGAGCATGTAGAGTGTGTGTGCTGGAAGGCTTTGTAAACTCCAGAATTCCGGTTTGGGACATCCAATCAAACCGATTTGGAAACGAACACCAGGGTGTTGCGGGTTCGCTCGCTCACGCTCCTCACTCCGAACACCCCGTTGTTCTGTGAATTGCAGTGGCCCCGGATGTCCCTGCTGTTTGATTGGGTCTCCCGAACAAAGTCCGAATTGAGTGGCACCCGGCTTGCCAGAGAGTTTCGATATCAGGCCTTGGCAGACTTGCCTTTGGTTTGCCTTTCAACCCACTTGCCGCCTTCATAAAAAGCAGACCAGCCGGTAGCCTTTCCGTCTTCCTCGCTCTGCACATACTGCTCACGGGTTTTGCGACTGAACCTCAACACACTCGGATTGCCATCGGGGTCCTTTACAGGAGCCTTCAGCAAATAGTGGTATTTCGGATCGATTTCCGACTTGTGGGACAACAACTCGCTGACCAGAGGGGCCCGCGTTTCGCGATTGCGCGGAAACTTGCTGGCAGCCAGGAAAAGGCCTGAAGCGCCATCACGCAAAACATAGTGATCATCAACCTTCTGGCAAAGCAGCTCCGGCATTGGCACCGGATCCATTTTTGGTGGCGCTGCCTCACCATTACGAAGCAGCTTGCGGGTGTTCTTGCATCCGGCATTGGTGCAGCCGAAATACTTTCCAAAACGACCGTTCTTCAACTGCATTTCGCTGCTGCACTTGTCACATTCAATCACTGGACCATCGTAGCCCTTGATCTTGTAGCGACCGGTTTCTACTTCAAAACCCGCACAACCGGGATTGTTACCACAAACATGCAGCTTGCGTGTTTCATCAATCAGGTACGAATCCATGGCTGCATCACAAATGCGACATCTGTGCTTCTTGATAAGCAGCCTCGATTCAGCTTCATCATCGGCATCCACACTGATGGCTTCATCACCGGGGGTCAGATTAAGGGTGGATTTGCAGCGTTCCTTCGGAGGCAGGCTGTAACCTGAACAGCCCAGAAAAACACCTGTGGTTCCGGTCCTGATCTGCATGTTCCGGCCACACTGTGGACACGGAATATCGGTTTCAGTGGGATCATTCGCACGCATGCCATCTTCATCGGCTTTCGCCTTTTCAAGTTGTTCCGTGAAATTGGCATAGAACTCGTCAAGCACCCTGATCCACTCTCGTTTGCCCTGGGCAATATCATCAAGCCGGGCTTCCATGTTGGCAGTGAAGTCGTAATTCATCAGGTCATGGAAATTTTCCACCAGTCGGTCTGTCACGATGTCGCCCATTTTCAGAGCATAGAAGCGGCGGTTTTCCAGTTTCACATAACCACGATCCTGGATGGTGGAAATGATTGCCGCATAGGTGGAAGGTCTGCCTATGCTGCGTTTTTCAAGCTCTTTCACCAGGCTGGCTTCGGTATAACGCGCTGGTGGTTTGGTGAAATGCTGTACCGGATCAAGCTGCTCAAGAGTGAGTTCATCGCCAACCCTGATATCAGGGAGGATAAAGTCTTCATCCTTGTTGCCTGGAAATACTCGGGTATAGCCGTCGAACTCCATGATTCTGCCTTTGATGCGCAGCTCAAAATCTCCGGCAGTCACATCTGCAGTGGTACTCTTGTAACGTGCCGGGGTCATCTGGCAGGCAACAAACTGCTGCCAGATCAGGTTGTACAAACGCTGTGCATCCCTTTCCATAGCAGAAAGCAGTGATGAATTCTCGGTAACTTTCACGTCAGAGGGCCTGATGGCTTCATGCGCTTCCTGTGCCCCTTCCCTGCTGCTGTAGCTGAGCGGTTTTTCAGGCAGGTAAGGTTTGCCATACTGCTTTTCGATGTAGTCTCTGCATGCAGAAACGGCATCGGCACTGAGATGCGTGGAGTCGGTTCGCATATAGGTGATATGGCCGGCTTCATAGAGTCGCTGGGCCATCATCATGGTTTTCTTCACACTGAAGCCGAGCCGGGTTGAGGCTGCCTGCTGCAGGGTGGAAGTGATGAATGGCGCTTTGGGTTTTGATGTGGTCGGTTTGTCTTCACGGGCACTGACCCTGAATGTGGCTTCTTTCAGCAATGCAATTGCTGCTAGCGTGCGGGCTTCGTTCGTGGGTTTGAATTCCTTGCCTTTCTCGCGAATAACCTGGAAGCGCAGCGCATCTTTCGCTGCACGATTGAGAAGTTTGGCAAACAGCTCCCAGTATTCTTCCGGTACAAACGCCCTGATTTCAGCTTCCCGCTCCACCACCAGTCTTACTGCCACAGACTGCACACGACCCGCAGAAAGTCCACGCGCCACCTTGGCCCAAAGCAAAGGCGACACCATGAAACCCACAACCCGGTCGAGGAAACGTCGGGCTTGTTGGGCCTCAACATGTTTCATGTCGAGCTCGCCCGGTTCGGCAAAGGCCTCTTCAATGGCTTTTTTGGTAATTTCGTTGAATACCACTCGCTTGTACTTGTCGTCATCTCCCCCGATGGCTTCACGCAGATGCCAGGCAATGGCCTCTCCCTCACGGTCAAGGTCGGTTGCGAGATAGATGCGATCGGAAGTCTGTGCCAGCTTTTTCAGCTCACTGACGACTTTCTCCTTGCCGGGCAGAATCTGGTAAGTGGCCTTCCAGCCCTTCTCCGGATTGATTCCCATCCGGGCAACAAGTTGGTCTTTGGCCTTGCGAATCTTGTGGGCAGTTTTCTGGGCTGCGCTCAGTTTGCGGGTCTCTGCAGCCTTCCTGGCGCGCTCTTTGGCGTCCACTGTGTCTGCGCCGCCACTAACAGGCAAATCGCGTATATGACCAATGCTGGACTTGACCACGAAGTCTTTGCCCAGATATTTGTTAATGGTTTTGGCCTTGGCCGGGGACTCTACAATTACGAGATTCTTTGCCATTACTGACTGATTTTCCTAGAAAAATTTGTTTGCCCAACAGGGGCAAGCGGACAGGCCGGTTCCTTGGCCTGAAAAAAGGCGGGCATTAAACCACCGGAATCTGGAAAAGAAAAGGCTACCTGATTTTCGAAACTGTCACAGTTCGAATATTTGCACCTTTCAGCAGCCACTGCGCTGTAGTTGGTTCACCAGCAGTTAATCAAGCGACCGTCTGCGGCATGGATGCCGCAGCCGAGACCCCAGGGATGGGTTTACGGCGTGTCGCGAAAGTAACTGCTGTTGAACCAACTCCTAATCGGCAAAATCGTGCCTAAACCATGAATCCACACTTTCAAAGGGCTACTGCAGAGGTCCAGCCGAAGCTGTCCTGCCTTTCCCCTTTCTGGATCTGGCACAGTATGTCGTACAGATTCTGCATCACAGGACCAACCGATTCACCCTTGTTGTAAAAGGTGTGCCAACTGTTGTCAAACCAGATTTTGCCTACGGGCGAGAGCACTGCCGCCGTGCCGCATGCTGCCACTTCCTCGAAAGAATCAACTTCTGCCCGCAGATCTATAGGTCTTTCTTCCGTTTCCATCCCCAGTTCAACCCTGGCAATATCCATGATGGAGCGGCGCGTGATGCTTGGCAGTATAGCGGCCGATTTCGGCGTAACCAGTTTGTTGCCTGCCATTGAGATCAGGATATTGGCAGATCCTGCTTCTTCTATATATCTTCTTTGTGCCGCATCCAGATAAAGCGCCTCATTGGCGCCAAGTTCCTGTGCCTTGCGTGTGGCATACAAACCACCCGGGTAATTGGCTCCTGCCTTCACATCCCCGGTACCATGAGGTGCTGCGCGGTCGAAATCCGAAACAGCGAGGGATATGAGCGACAGTCCGGCGCTCTTGTAGTACGGCCCTACCGGGGTCACCATCACCCTGAATTCATACTTTTTGGCAGGCCTGAGGCCCATATTTGGGCCAACGCCAATCAACAGGGGTCTGATATACAGTGATGCACCACTGCCATAGGGTGGTACCCATGCAGCATTGGCCCTGACAGCTTCCCGCACGCCATGCAGGAAGAGCTCCAGCGGGACCTGAGGCATGGAAAGTCGCGCAGCCGTATTCTGCATGCGCTCGCAATTGAGTTCCGGCCGGAACAACAGAATTTGGCCGTCTTTGGCGGTCTGGGCCTTGAGCCCTTCAAAACACTGTTGGGCATAATGCAGGGCCGGGGAACCTTCATGCAGAGTGATGAATTCGCTCGTTACCAGTTCACCATCAGACCAGCTGCCTTCTTCCCAGATGGCTGAAAAACGGTAATCCGTTTTACGGTATTCGAAACCCAGCTTGCTCCAGTCGATATCTTTCTTTTCCACTTGCTTTTCCCACCAGCCTGATATGCATGGAATCTTGAAAGTTGGCGATTATACTGTGCTCATGTATATTGGACAACTATATTGACCCATTTTAATATAGAGCACCATTACAACATTCAATGAAGGAAACCGGTAGAGAGCCTGGGCTAGAATCACGGCCCTGTAAATTCCGGGAGAAACCCGGGTACCCGGATAAAGTCATGAGAGCGCCCCTGATAGACATAGGAATCAATCTTGGCCATGAAAGTTTCGATCATGACCGCAGTGCCGTCCTGGAAGCAGCCTGGGAAGCTGGCCTGGTTGCCATGATCCTGACAGGAACCTGCTTGCACGCGAGTCAAAAAGCCTCTGCCCTGGCAAGTACGCATCCACGACTTTACAGTACCGCCGGCGTTCATCCGCACGATGCGGCCTCCTGGCGCAAGGATACTTCAGACGCACTGCGCACCCTGCTGGCCCTTGATCATGTTGTGGCTGTAGGCGAGACCGGTCTTGATTACTATAGGGATTTTTCTCCACGTGACCAGCAACGGGCGGCCTTGTGTGCCCAGCTTGAGCTCGCAGTTGAAACCCGGCTACCAGTGTTTTTGCACCAGCGTGATGCCCATGTGGATTTTCTGCCGATACTCACCGAATATCGAAGCAGTCTTTCGAGGGCTGTGGTCCATTGTTTTACCGGCACCCGTGACGAGCTGGAAGACTATCTGGCACTGGACATGCATATCGGCATTACCGGTTGGGTATGTGACGAGCGCAGGGGCATACATTTGGCGGAAATGTTGAAGGACATACCAAAAGATCGCCTGATGATTGAAACTGATAGCCCTTACCTGCTTCCCCGGACTATCATCCCCAAACCGAAGAGTCGGAGGAATGTTCCGGCGAACCTGGTGTGGGTACTTCAGATGGTGGCGCAATGCCTGCAGCTATCCACTGAGGAACTTGCCAGACAGACAACTACCAATGCCGGGGATTTTTTCGGCATACCAACTTTGCTATAGTCGCCCGCTTATGAAAAAAAGAACCTTCCTGCAGGCAATTCTCGCAACCGGTAGTGTGGGTTTGTTGACAGCGAGATACCTGCAGCCCCAAAAGTCTGCCTCTCTCCCGCTCCAGCCAACCACCCTTCCCGATGAGCCAGTGCCCTCAATCCTTCCGGAATTCGCGGATTCAACGCCACAGGAAGAATTCGAGCTGGTCATGCTGCAGGAAAACGAACTACACCCGGCTTTTCGTCACAATGAGAGAGAATCTGGAACGAAGGAACAGATCCAGGACATGGTAGAGCAGTTGCCGGAAGAAACTGTTGACTCCTATCTCGAAAAAATCCGTAATTTTGACGCAGACTTTCTCACCGACATCTATCTGAGTGAAAAGAATTCCCTGCTCCTGCTGCCTACCCTGGCCAGACTTGAGCGTGTGCAGAACTTCGTTGGTCATGCAAACTTCAATTTGCTGGGTTTTGAGGAAATGCTCTACTTTGCCCGCAACTATGAAGACATCGGGGCTTTTGAAAAGGCAGAGCTGGAATTCATCGATGAGATTTTCCATGCGGATGCCACGGCATACGGTTTTTTTTGGCACCAAGATCACACCAGACCTGAACCACAGGATTTCCTCAAGAGGCGTGGCCAAGATCAACGGTAGTGGCCATTATCTGCTCAAGGGAGAATCGCTGAATCACTACGACCAGATTCGCCGCGATGTTGGCAATCAGTTGCTGCTTACCTCCGGTATCCGGAACAACGTCAAACAGATGCATTTGTTTCTTGCCAAGGCTTTCCAGTCAGACGGCAACCTGTCAAAGGCACCCCGATCGCTGGCCCCTCCGGGTCATTCCTACCACAATGCAGGAGACTTTGATGTGGGCAAAATCGGACTGGGTGCGATGAACTTCACTGCTGATTTTTCACATACACCGGAGTTTGAACGTCTGATCAGTCTTGGTTATGTTGATATCCGCTGCACAGACACCAACCAGTATGGCGTGCGTTACGAACCCTGGCACATCAAACTGGGCTGCAGCTCTGAACATGGATCCAGCTGCGATCACGCCTGATCGATAGCCTGCCCCCTTCCAAGAGTTCATTCCTTGCCGAGAAATTCCGCCAGCATTGCTGCATCAAAGGGCCAGCCAAGCTCACGCCATTCCCCCTGTTCACTACTGTAGGCCACAACCGGAATCCGGATGCCATAACGCGCTATCAGATCATCCGAGTCACCAATTTCCTCCGCTCTGATCTCACTGCAGGCTCCAGCTGGCAAGGCCCTGAGCAAGGCTTCGGCCTGTTCGCACAGATGACAGCCAAGTGATGTATACAGATACAGTACCCTCTCAGACATCGGTATGCCTGGTGCGGTATGCCTTGATGCAATCGTCTATCAGTGCCGGTCCGCGGTAGATGAAACCGCTGTAGACCTGCAGCAGACTGGCACCCGCTTCAAGTTTTTGTCGGGCATCATTCTCTTCCATGATGCCGCCTACACCGATCAGAGGCAGGTTGTTGTCATTCAAGCCGGACAGTTTTTTCAATACAGCAGTAGAAGACAGAAATACCGGAGCACCACTGAGTCCGCCGCCTTCCGCCGCAAAGGGGGAATTTTCCACTCCTTCCCGCGATATCGTGGTATTGGTGGCGATAATGCCATCAAAACCCTCAGCAATTACTGAAGCAGAAATCGACGCGGTTTCTGCCTCACTGAGATCCGGGGCAATCTTCAGCAATAGCGGCACCTTGCGACCATGCTCTGCAACAAGTCTTGTCCGTTCCTGCACCAGCGTTGCCAGTAAACGCTCAAGCTGCTCGCCAAACTGCAGTGAACGCAGACCAGGGGTATTCGGCGAACTGAGATTTACTACCACATAGTCGGCTACCTGATAGACTTCCCGCAGACAGATCAGATAATCATCCACGGCATTTTCGACTTTGGTTGTGAGATTCTTCCCGATATTTACACCCACTATGCCGCGGTAGCTTCTTTCCCGCAGTCTGGCAACCAGATGTGCCACCCCTTTGTTGTTGAAACCCATCCGGTTGATGATGGCCCGCTCCTGCTGCAGGCGGAACAACCGGGGTTTTGGGTTGCCAGGCTGGGGTAATGGCGTAACCGTACCAACCTCGATGAAACCGAAACCCAGAGCACCAAGCGCGTCCACATAGTCCGCATTCTTGTCCAGACCGGCAGCAAGCCCCACAGGATTGGCAAACTGCAGCCCGAAACATGTAACTCCACAGGCAGGGGCTGCTGCCTTCAACAGCCCTGAAAGCCCCAACTGATGCAGCAGGCGAAGGCCCTTGAGCCCCAGATCATGGGACAGCTCGGCCGGCAACAGGAACAGCAGGAAACGGAAAAATCTGAAAAGCAGGGATGACAAGGACAAAGCGCCAGATGCTACACAATTGATTCACAATATAGTGTTTGATTCCTGGCTACTCAAGTGACATTTTCCTTGCTTCTGGTTTCACTATAGAATCCCGGACTTTGGCTTAAACAGCGACGCCAAGTACCGACTATAATTATAAAAATTTCTATTGATCAACCAGCATGCAAAGCAGGCAGCAAGAGACTTCCACATGGCGCACCAAGAAGTAATCGCAACACTGAAAAACTGGCTCTCCCATCAGATCATTGGCCAGGAAAAACTGGTCAATCGCCTCCTTATCGCGCTTCTGGCAGATGGTCATCTGCTGGTGGAAGGTGCTCCAGGTCTGGCCAAGACCAAAGCCATCAAGAATTTGTCCGAAGCGGTTGAAGGCGACTTTCATCGAATCCAGTTCACACCCGACCTGTTACCCAGCGACATTACCGGTACGGAGATTTTCCATCCTGAAGACGGCAGCTTCCGTTTCCAGCAGGGGCCGATTTTCCATAACCTGGTTCTCGCCGACGAGATCAACCGGGCGCCGGCAAAAGTGCAGTCTGCCCTGCTCGAAGCGATGGCAGAACACCAGGTATCTGTTGGCCGTGAAACCTTCAGGCTGCCCGACCTGTTTCTGGTCATGGCAACACAGAACCCGATCGAGCAGGAAGGCACCTATCCCCTGCCCGAGGCCCAGCTCGACCGTTTCCTGATGCATGTCACAGTGGACTACCCCACACTGGAATCCGAACGCAAAATCCTGCATCTGGTGCGCAATGAGGCACGCCACGTCAATATCGAACCACCTGCTGTCGTTTCCAAACATGTCCTGTTTGAAGCCCGTCAGGATGTCCTTGCGATTCATATGGCAGAAGCAGTCGAGGAGTACATCCTGCAATTGGTCATGGCCACTCGCAATGCAAAAGCCTACAGCAAGGATCTGGCCACCTGGATAGACTTCGGCGCCAGCCCACGTGGCACCATTGCGCTGGATATCTGTTCCCGCGCACATGCCTGGTTGCGCGGCAACGACTTCGTCAGCCCTGAAGATGTGCATGCAGTTGTACATGATGTGCTGCGTCACCGTGTACTGCTGAGCTTCGAGGCAGAAGCTGCTGGTATTACACCGGACAAGGTCATCAGCACCATGCTGGAGCTGGTGCCCACTGCCTGAACCCCACAATACAGGCATAGCCCCACATGGCACGCAAACGTCAGTTGAACACGGAACAGGAGCAATACCGCTGCAGCGGCGCATTCCTGACGCTTCAGCAACTGCTTGACCAGCGACATGTGGCGCGCAACATGGAACTGGACTATTCATCCAAAAGCCGGTTGGGTATGACGGGCACCCACATTTCGAAAATAAAGGGGCGTGGTGTTGATTTCGAAGAGCATCGTCCCTATCAGGCCGGAGATGACATCCGTACCATCGACTGGCGGGTTACAGCCCGAACCGGTCGCCCCTTTACCAAGGTGTTTCGTGAAGAACGGGAAAGACCGGTTATCATCGGTGTAGACCAGAGCTGCAACATGTATTTCGGCTCGCAGGTTGCCTTCAAATCCGTGGTGGCAGCAGAAGCCGCCGCTATCATCTGCTGGACCACGGTAGATAACGGAGACCGGGTTGGTGGTGTGGTATTTGGTGATAACAGCCAGGAACTGATCAAGCCGCGTCGCAGCAAGCGCTCTGCCCTGCGCTTTCTGAACAGCCTTGCTGAATACAACCAGAGACTTGTTGAAACCCATCTGCCCTCGGCACGGCGCGCAAATTATCTGCGCGATGCTCTGGAGCAGATGTGTCGCATTACCAAACCGGGCTCCAATGTCTACCTGATCAGCGATTTCAACGACTATGATGCGGAATGTGTACGTTTCATCCAGCAACTTTCCCTGCACAACAGCATGACCTGTGTCATGGTCTATGATGCGCTGGAAGAAAACCTGCCGCGTCCCGGTGTTTACAGCATTACTGATGGACAGACGAGAAGTGCAATCGATACCCATACACGCAGCATCAGGGATCGCTATCATGAAATGTTCGACTCCCGTACTGCCGGTCTGCGCGAAGCCCTTACCAGGCTCGCAGTCCCCCTCATTACCGTAAGAACCGATCAACTGGTCCTGGACCAACTGGAAACATGGAAGCAGAAGACCCTTTGAGCGAACTGGCGGATATACATCTGCCAGACGCTGTTACCTTCTGGCCCCCGGCGCCTGGCTGGTGGCTGCTTGCTGCCCTGATTCTGGCCGCACTCGGCTGGCTGCTCTGGCAGCAATACAGACTCTGGCAGAGAAGGCAGCGCATGAAGTCTGCCCTTGCTGCACTTAAAGTGGTCCATGACAACTACAACAACCGTGGTGCAGAAATACCAGCAAATGAAGCAGGACTCAGCTTCCTGTATGGTTGCAATGAAGTCCTCAAGCGTGTCGCCCTCGAACATTTTCCGGTACTGGAAGTTGCCAGTCTCACTGGCACGCCCTGGCTGATGTTTCTGGATTCGCATGCCACTGAAAAGGGTTTCTGCAATGGTCCTGCACAGGTGCTGGGTGATGGCAGTTATCGTCCCCGCTTTGATGCCGATGTTGAAGCGGTCTATCAGTTGTGTGCAGACTGGGTCACTACGCAATATCGCAGGCTTGATGACAAACAGAATGCACAGTCTCCTGAAGCAACCGGGGTAACGGCATGATCCAGTTTGAATGGCCCTGGGTATTTGTGTTCGCACCCCTGCCGATATTCATCAATCTGCTCATGAAACGAGCTGGCAATCGTGATGCAGCATTGTTTGTGCCTTTCTTCCGTATGTTGAGCGGATTCAATGCCAGCGCCACGCGGGCTTCGGCACGCAACCGCTTTCTTGCCACGCTGGCAGTACTGAGCTGGCTGCTGCTGGTGCTTTCCGCCACACAACCACAGTGGATAGGTGACCCGATTCAACTGCCTACCACAGGGCGGGATCTGATGATGGCAGTGGATATATCGGGCTCCATGGAAGCGCAGGACATCCAGCTTGGGGGACAGAGTGCCACCCGCCTGCAGGTAGTCAAATCTGTTGTCGGCGATTTTGTCGAACGCCGTACCGGAGACCGTCTGGGCCTCATCCTGTTTGCTGCCCGCGCCTATACCCAGGCCCCACTCACCTTCGACCGTGCCACAGTTGAAACGCTGCTCTATGAAGCGCAGATCGGTATTATCGAGGAAAACGCCACCGCTATAGGTGATGCCATCGGACTTGGTGTCAAACATCTACGGGAAAGGCCCCAGAGCAGTCGCATACTCATCCTGCTGACAGACGGGGTAAACAACGCGGGAGAAGTCTCTCCCCTTCAGGCTGGTGAGCTTGCGGCACGTGAAGGCATCAGAATCTACACTATCGGTATCGGTGCCGAATCCGGAGTTTCCAGCTCTCTCTTCGGGCCTCGCAGTGTAAATCCTTCTGCCGATCTTGATGAAGACACACTGACCAAGATAGCTGAAGACACCGGTGGCCAGTATTTCCGTGCCCGTGATCGAAACGAGCTGGAACGTATCTACAGCATTCTTGATGAACTGGAACCGGTTGAGCAGGAAGCTGAAACATTCCGTCCCACGCTCTCCCTGTTCTACTGGCCACTGGGTGTTGCACTTGCACTGAGTCTGCTCATTGCCATGCTCAAACTACCCTGGGCATTGCTGTTCAGAAAAGATGAGGACAGCTCACAGGCGGTTCCTGGAGGCAATGGCTGATATGGGCTTCTTGCCGGCTGAACTGGTGGAAAACTTCCACTTCCTGCGTCCAATGCTGCTGCTGGCCTTGCTGCCGGCCGTGCTGCTTTTTGTGATGCTGCGTTTTTTGCAGGGCAGCCAGAGCAACTGGACTCGCGCCATAGATCCACGGTTGTTGCCCTATCTGCTGGACAAGCGCAGTACACCGGCGCAAAGCTGGCCGATGTATGGATTGCTGCTTGTATGGACACTGGCCATAGTTGCCCTGGCGGGGCCCGTCTGGAAGCAGATTCCCGTACCTGTCCAGGAACGTGAGGATGCACTGGTCATTGTGCTCGACCTTTCCCTGTCAATGTTTGCAACCGACCTGACACCGGATCGGGCCACCCGTGCCCAGCGCAAGATAGTGGACATACTGGAGATGCGCCGCGAAGAAGGTGAAACCGGACTGGTGGTTTATGCAGGTGATGCCCATGCGGTAACCCCCATGACAGACGATGTAGAAACCATCAACAATCTGGTGTCTTCCCTGCAGCCAGGCATCATGCCTGTGCTAGGCAGCAAACCCGTTCTCGGTATCGAACTGGCCATGGAGCTGCTGGCCAACAGTGGTTTGCTCGAAGCCCACATTCTTCTGCTTACCGATGGCATTACCCAAAGCGATCTCGCCGCAATCGATACCGCGCTTGCCGGTTCCGGTCATCGTATTTCAGTACTGGGTTTTGGCACAGAAGAAGGTTCTCCCATTCCCATGGGGCAGGACGGTTATCTGCGCGATGCAAGTAACGCCATTGTCATTCCCAGACTGGACAGAGGACCTTTGCAGCGACTGGCCACCCAGGGTGGCGGACTTTATGCCGATGCGCAGCTGACTGACGATGACATTCTGTATCTGCTGGACGAAGATGCACTGGCTGAAACCGAAAATCTGGTGGAAGTGGAAGACCGCGAATTCGACACCTGGGATGAAGCCGGTCCCTGGCTGTTGCTGTTGGTCCTGCCAATGGCTGCAATGGCCTTCCGCAAGGGATGGTTGCTGTTATTGCCACTCACCCTGGTCATGGTGCCAGATCGCAGCGCCTATGCCTGGGAATGGCAGGATCTGTGGCAACGCAGCGACCAACAGGGCAGCGAAGCCTTTGCAAATGAGGATTACGACAACGCAGCAAGTCGTTTTGAAGACCCGGCCTGGCGTGCTGCTGCCAACTACCGCAATCAGAACTACGAAGCCGCCGTGGGCGATCTCAGTCTTCTGGATG
Source organism: Gammaproteobacteria bacterium (assembly GCA_030831125.1). Lineage (GTDB taxonomy): Bacteria > Pseudomonadota > Gammaproteobacteria > Pseudomonadales > Pseudohongiellaceae > CAILUG01. The sequence continues at coordinate 11,700 of JAURLQ010000127.1, read as the reverse complement.
ATCCCGAGGCTCACTATAATCGTGGCAACGCCCTTGCCAGGCTCATGCAGTATGAAGCGGCAATTGCAGCCTATGAACAAACCCTTGCGCAGGTACCGGATCACACAGATGCGCTGAACAACAAGGCTCTGGTTGAAAAACTGCTTGAAGAACAGGAGAAGGAACAACAGCAGAATTCACAGGGCGATCAACAGCAGGAACCCCAGGAAGGCGAACAGAACGAAGACCAGCAACAGCAGGAACAACAGCAGCAGGATCAGCAGCAACAGCAGCAGAGCGATCAGCAGCAACAAGGCGAGCAGGACCAGCAGGAACAGGAACAACAGGACCAGCAGGATCAGGAGCAGCAGGAACAGGATTCCGAGGAAAACGAAAACCAGCAGGAACAGGAACAGGAACAGCAGGAGCTTTCCGAGAACCAGGAAACTGATCCTGAAGAAGAACAGGCCATGCAGCAATGGCTCATGCGCATTCCTGATGATCCGGGAGAACTGCTGCGTAACAAATTCCGCTATCAGTCCCAGCAGCGTCTGTTTGAACAGCTGCAGAATCCGGCCCTGAACGAAGCACAGGCAGGTGAACAGATATGGTAAAAGTCATGTACAAAATCACTTCATTGCTGATCCTGATGATGGTGCTGGCGCAGGGTGCATCAGCCCAGAGCGACAGCCTGTCTGCCTTTGTGGATCGAACAGACATCTCCATAAATGATGTCATCACACTTACCATCCGCATTGACGCCGGCCTTGGCAATGCCCGCCCTTCTCTCGCCGGACTCAACAGGGAATTTGAACAAGTTGGTGGAGTCAGTACCCGCAGCACCTATACCAACAACAACGGCAACATACAGTCGTGGACTGAATACAGCATCATGCTGCGGCCACTGATGACTGGCGTGCTCACCATTCCTTCTTTCAGGATCAATGGTGAAGTGTCAGTGCCGATCAGGATCAATGTGGGCGATGCACCTGCCATTTCTTCCAACGGCAATGAAGAAATCTTCCTTCAGGCAAGCGTGAACAAGGATCAGGTCTATGTGCAGGAACAACTGCTGTACACGATCAAGATCTACTACTCCATCAGTTTTGATCAGGGTGCTCAGCTGACTTCTCCCCAGGTTGCCGATGCCGTAGTGCAGCAACTGGGCAATGACGACAACTATCAGGAAGTGGTCAATGGCATTGGCTACAACGTTACAGAACGCCGTTTTGTAATCTTCCCCCAGAGCAGTGGCGACTTCACAATTCCGCCTGTGTATTTCCAGGCCTCGGTCGGGCGTCGCAGTGGCATCAACCGCTTTTTCAACAACCGTACCCAGGTAAGGGAAATCAACCTGACCAGTGAAGCCCACCAGATTGATGTACTGCCCCGCCCGTCGAATTTTCCCGGGCAAACCTGGCTGCCTGCATCGGATCTCGTGCTTGAGGAAAGCTGGAGTGGAGACCTCGACAATATATCCGTCGGTGATGCAGTAACCCGCAATATCGTGATGACGGCAACAGGTCTGAGCAGTTCCCTGCTTCCCGGTATAAGCTTCGAAGACCTGCCGGGTTTGCGCTTTTATCCCGACCAGCCAGTGAGGGAAGACACGGCAGATCGCAATGGTGTGGTAGGCAAACGTTCTGAAGGGACGGCCATTGTTGCCTCCCAGGCTGGCACATTCACACTACCCGAAGTCAGGCTGCCATGGTGGAACACCGAAACCAACTCGCTTGAAACTGCCATACTTCCGGCGAGAACCATCAATGTCATGGCAGTAAGTGGCACCTTGCCAGGATCTCCTGCAGATTTCGGTACCTTCCCGTTGCAGGGTAACAATCCCGGCGGTGCCTTGCAGTCGCCCGCTCCCCAGACTTCCGGACTCTATCTGTTCTGGATCAGCGCTACAGTTTTCTTTGCTGCGGCCTGGCTGGTCTCTACAGTGTTGTGGATCAGAAGTCGCCGACAGCTCATGTATGCTGAAACCACAGGGCCTCATCCCCTTCCCCTGCGCGTGCCCAAAGCAGGCAACCCTGCAGTATCGGTGCCGGTGTCAGGCCCCGGCTCACCTGATGCTGCGTTGCGGGTACTCAAGACAGCTTGCGAAAACCGCAATCTGGCTGATATCCGCAAGGCAGTCCTGAAATGGGGACAGGCCAGTTTTGGCGACAGTTCACTGCTTACACTTGAAGAGCTTGCCAGACGCAGCAAGGATGAAAAGGTGACTGCAGTATTGAAGCAACTTGATGCTGCACTTTACGGTTCTGCAGATGCTGATCACTTCAGCGGCAAGTCCCTGTATGAAGCCATTGCAGCACTGCATAAAAAAGGTGTGCCCGGAGAATCAGACAATAACAGGTACGGCTTGCCACCCTTGTATCGCAACGCCTGATCCGCCAACCCGATACAAATTCTGATGCAGCCGCAAGCTTGCAACTATCAGTCGGGTACCGGCAATCCAGCCCAGGCAAACAGCTCAGCAAGGGCACTGGCAACAGTTTCCGGACGATCTTCACCCGGCAAGTCGTTGTTTACCTCATAACCAGTCCTTTCAAGACTCCAGGACAAATGACGATACGAGGGCCGGTATCCTTCCAGAATTCCCGCTTCTATGCTGATGGATTTGCCCGGTGTTGTCGGTATCAATTCATCCCGGCGATAGATTGCACTGAAGCTCATCAAACCCCACTCTCCTGCCCTCTTGTCTGCCTTGTACAAAAACAGCGTATGGGAGGAAAGAGTCAATTCAATACCATCGATGATCTGCGGGATATCAATAATGCCCGAGAGTGTTGCTACTGCCCGATCGCCATTGAGGTTCACAAGTATCGGGCCAAGACGGTGCTTGGCACGCATGCCTCGCTCATACATGCCTCTTGAGGCTACCGCAAACTCCTTGCCATTGCCCTTGAACCAGCTGATATCAATCAGCGAATCTTGCCTGAAACAATCGGCCATGCGGTTGAAGAAACACAGGTCGCGACTTTCCCGCTCCCGCACGATCAATTGGGTGATGGCAGTAATATCAGTGGCTTCATCAGTTGTCATGGCTGTCTCCTCATGGATGCCGGAACGGGTAAGGTTAAAATGCCAACTGGCATGTCATTTTATCTGTAACTCCCTGGTTACCGCATCCAGATGCTCTCTCAACCAAAGATGTGCAGGGTCATGCTGGTAGCGGGTATGCCAGATCATGTAAACGGGCAAACCCGGACTGTCCACAGGGAGTTCACAGTGGTGCAGATTCCTGAGCAGATCATGTCGCAACAGGCTGGGCAAGGTAGTCAGTCTGTTGCTGCCATGGATAAAGGCCGGGATGCCTGCAAAACCCGGCACTTCAACTGCAAAGCGACGTTTGACACCCTTTGCCTCCAGATACCTGTCTACCTGCAGATGCTGGGTTGAGGTATAGCTTACAGTGACATGCTCTGCTGCACAGTAGTCTGCCAGTGTTACTGGCGCCTTCCTGGCGTCACCGTCATAGAACACCATGTAGCGGTCTTCGAAAAGTCGCTTTTGCATGATCTCGATACCGTCGGGTGGGAGCGGAGAGACAGCCAACCAGCACTGGTTGGTTCTGAACATGTCCAGTGTCGGAATATCCGAAGGAATTACGCGCAGGGTCACATCAGGTGCATCTGCTTTCAGGCGCCGCAACAGCGATGGCAACAGCAGGTCGCGTTGCAGATCGTTGGCAGCAATGGTTATCTGATCCTGGAGCTGGCCGGGATCAAACTCACCGGCATGGGAGAATTCACGAAGATCATCCAGCAGTACTCTGGCCCGTGCAGCCATGGCTTTGGCATGAGCCGTGGCCACCACGCCCCGCCCCGATTTGACCACCACCGGATCGCCCACGATGGCACGCAAACGGGTCAGCATGTGTGAGACAGCTGACTGGGTAACACCGAGATTCTCGGCAGCACGGGTAATGGACTCTTCTTCTGTCAGATGCAGCAGCAAACGCAGCAGGTTGCCATCAAGATCTAGGTAGCTGGAGGTTTTCATGCCCTCATTAAAACATTAATTTATTTCATGTAACAGATGCATAAAACCCTGTTTATCTGATGTTTCTGCAGGTACACAATGGCCACCTGTTCAGAAAACGATCAGCGAGGCAGCAACATGAAACGTGCTATTCCTGGTACCTACATACTTTCCGGCGAAAACACGGGCAAAGGTTATGCCCTGAACAAGATGTGCTTCTCCTTCAACAATCCCGCCAACCGCGAGGCATTCAAGCAGGACCAGGTGGCCTATTGCCGTCGTTTTGGCCTGAGCGCACAGCAGATCCGCGCAATCGTTGACCAAGACCTGCTGGCATTGCAGCAATCCGGTGGCAATATCTATTATCTTGGCAAATATGCTGTCCTGCTCGGGCTGGATGTCCAGGACTGGGGCGCCATGCAAACCGGTTTGAGCAAGGCACAATTCACTGCAATGCTGTACGAAGCAGCGGCCTGATTCATGGCTACAGTTGTCGGTTGCGTCAATACCTCACACATCCCTTCCATTGGCAAGGCGCTTGCCCACGGACTGCAGAAAGACCCCTACTGGTCACCATTCTTCAATGGCTTTCCTCCCATCCATGACTGGCTGGCAGAGGTAAAGCCGGATGCCGTGGTGGTGTTCTACAACGACCACGGTCTGAACTTTTTTCTCGACAACATGCCCACTTTTGCCATTGGTGCCGGGACAGAATATGTCAATGGTGACGAAGGCGTTGGCACACCGGATTTCCCGCCATTCCAGGGTGATGAAGCCTTGTCCTGGCAACTCGTGAACTATCTGGTTGATCATGATTTTGACATGAGCATTTGCCAGGACATGATGGTGGATCATGCCTTTGCGCTGCCATTGAAGCTGCTGTTTCCGGGTCTGAGTCCTTTTCCGCTGCCCACGGTACCTGTTTCACTCAATACCGTGTTGTACCCTTTCCCTTCAGCACGGCGCTGTGCTGCACTGGGTAAAACAGTTGGCGATGCCATTCGTGCCTGGGACAGTGACAAGCGTGTACTGGTTGTTGGTACCGGCGGTCTGTCACACCAGCTTGAAGGTGAGCGTGCAGGTCATTTGAATCCTGAATTCGACAAGCAGTTCATGGACAGTCTGCTGCAGGAAAATCCTGACTGGCTTTCACAGTTCAGCAGCGAAGACATCATTGAAAAGGTAGGTACTGCAGGTCTGGAAATCATCATGTGGGTGGCAGCCCGCAACACACTGCAGGGCCCAGTGCGTGAAATCCACCGCAACTACCACATCCCCATTTCCAATACTGCGGCAGGCACTCAGGCAATAGCACCCTTTAATTTAAAGTAACTGCCTCAGTTTCCCTGTTCCAGCCAATGTCGCATAGCCTGACTTACAGCCTCTGGCTGTTCCATCGGGCTCATATGACCACTGTTCTCAATGATCACCACACCAGGATGATCCGGCAGCGCTCTGGACAATGCTTCATGCTGATGGGGAGGACTCCAGGTGTCCTGCCGTCCGCACAACAGCAGACTCCCGAGAGGCGCCTTTCCCAGAAAGGGTGTGGCATCAGGACGACCCAACAGAGCCAGTATCTGGTTATTGAATTGTTGCGGGGTGTAGCGTTCTACCATGTCATATATCGCATTCATGAGGCTGGTGTCTGCATGACGTTGTGGATGCACCATCGGGGGCGACCAGGCACGAGCTACAGCCGCCATGCCCTGTGTTGCTGCCATATCCAGCAGTTTCTGGCGTTTTGCTGGCTCATCTGCTGAAGCCGGTTGCAGCCCTGTATCCAGCAGCCCAAGCCGCAGAATTCGCTGTGGTGCCTTGTCCAGTATCTGCAGGGCTATGCGCCCACCCATGGAGTGCCCGGCAACCATGAAGCGTGGCGGTGCTTCTGCCAGTACGGCATCGGCCATGTCGCTCAGGGAGCTGTAGTGCCTGAAATCAGGGATGCGGATTTCTGCCAGATCGGCGAGGTGTGCAAGCTGATTCGCCCATATGCGACTATCGCATAGAAGCCCCGGCAACAGATAAAGCGTTTCAGTCATTGGGCCCGGGCCTGTTGGTCAATCATCTTTTCTTCAGTTCATGGAATAGCGTTTGATTTTATCACCGGCACCCTTGCCTTGCTTACCAAAAATATACTCAGCCCGGAATCAGAAAGAATCTTGGGGGCGCATGCCAGTGCGCCCGTGAACCTTCAAAAATTCTGTTGAGGAGATTCATCGGGATACTCATTTCAAGGTCAGTGGCACCCGGCTTCCCAGGGCGAGTCAGCTCGCTCGCTAACGCTCCTCACCCGACTCCCCCTGTGCAGCCTGATATACCTTTGTGTGGGTGTCCGGATCCACCGGAACCCGAAAGAATCGTAGGGGCGCATGCAAGTGCGGCCGTGAACCTTCAAAAATTCTATTGATGACATCCAGTGCGTCTTTGTCAATTTATTCAATACCGTGAAAACCGACACACAAAAAAAAGGGACCCATCGGGTCCCTTTCCTTCACAGCTTTCTGATCAGGCCGATTTCAACAGTTTCTGGACATTGCTGCCATTGATCGGAATCTGACGCGGTTTCATCGCTTCAGGTACTTCTTTTTCCAGATCCACATGCAGCAGACCATTGGCCAGATTGGCGCTGACCACTTTTACATGATCAGCCAATTTGAACTGCCTGCGGAAATTGCGCTCTGCAATACCCTGATGAAGATAGGTCGGCTTCTTTCCATCTCCATCAGCCTTTCTGGCTGCAGAAACTGTCAATGTATTGTTTTCGGTTTCAACAGAAATTTCATCATCGGAAAAGCCGGCCACTGCCATGCTGATCCGGTACTTGTCCTGCTCCAGCAATTCAATATTGTAGGGCGGATAACTGGGCTGGCTGCGATCTGCACTCGAGATGGAGTCCAGCATAGAGGCCAGATGGTCGAAACCGATAGTACTGCGGTAAAGCGGAGAAAAATCAAAAGTCATTGTTGTATCCTCTTCAAGCGATAAGTTGATTAATGGTTTACCCGTTCATTCGAACCAGGCGGAATGACAAAGCTCTTCGAGCCTTTGTCACGCTTGAATAAATGGGGATCAGCAGAATATTTTCAAGGGCAGATTTTTTGATCTGCGGGGCTAGAACATGCCGGTGGTACGAATCACGACCCTGTGCCCGTCCGGATCCCAGAAACTGAAACCGTTGGGCAGAATGGTTTCTATGATGCCACCGGCAGCAAAAACTGCATCGGCAGCCTTGTCGAGATCGGTATTGGAAACCAGTACCGAAAAATAGTTGATCCCTGGTGCCTGACCCGGCGCTGCCTGGGTGAGACGCATGCGGGTATTGCCGACATTGAACCACAGTGATCCTGCCTGCAGGGTGCCGGTCTGGTTCAGCAGTCTTGCATAGAACAGGGAATCGACTTCCAGGTTGGTTACCGTGATGAATATTTCATCCAGCCCCAGTGCATTGAAGATGGGGCTGTTGTCCATTGGATAGTTTTCTTTCTGCACCGAGTTTTCCAGCAACACTTCCCAGCTGCCTTCCCGGGCCAGTTGTGTGCGAGTACCGTCGCGGTCATCAACCCGCAGGTCGCGCCCGCTCGGATAGTCCTGCCAGGGTATGCTCTGGCTGTCGAGGTAGTTGTGCACTTCGGCTATGTCAAAATTTTCAATGCCGAAACATACATGATCCACACGAGCAGATTCCCGTTCTTCAATAGCAAGATAATGGGATCCGAGAGTGAGGTAACGCCGCTCTGTCTGCCTGTGCTTGTAGAGTGAATTGCCGAAAAGTCCTGTATAGAAAGCCAGCGAACGCTGCAGATCAGTGACAAAAAATTCCACATGATCCACACTGCTGTATTCGGGCGCTATTTGGGCCTGTACCGGCTGCATGCTTGCAAAAAAAAGCATGCTGATCAGCAGCAACTTTCCCATGCTGGTTTTTTTCCACAATGGCAACAACAGCTTCATCCTTCGGTTGAATCAGCGTTCTATTTTGGTCATCTTTGACCCTTCAAAAGTCAGGTTGTACATCAGCCCCTTGTTGGAAAGCACAAAACCAATAATGGGTTCCTGTGCAGAGTTGGAACTGATTTCCCCACCTGCTCCGAATTCCACCAGGGCTACACTGCCATCAACACCGGCTTCCCAGCCCTGGCTGCTGCGAAAAGTATCCAGTGCATCCTGGGTCATGAACAGGATAATCTGCGACTTGATCTGGGCACCAAGCTGGAAACCGATCGAGGCCGATGCCGTATTGTAGTAAGCCACCTTGCTGCCACCGACTACCAATGCGCCTTCGCCGTACTCGCCACCTATGCCGATACCGGCTTTGACCACCTTGGGAAACACCAGCATGCCGGCTGCCCGCCCTGCCAGTCTTTCGCCTGCAGAGGATTCGCGATAGAAAGTCTGCAGGGTTTCATCAACTGTGGCATCAATTTCTTCGCGGGAAGCTGCATAGGCAGCCACTGAAGCGCCCAACGCGAGCATGATGGCGAACACTTTTACCAGATTTGTATTTGATGTCTGCTTCATTGCTGTTTGCTCCTCGTTACGATTTGGCCATTCTATCTGCTGCACCCTGTGAAAAAACCTGTCTGGTTCCCGTTTATACCAAAATTCCTGTATCCAGGATGAAATCTTCATTGAACTCACCAAATTCACTTTGTGAAGCAGCCTGGCAATATTGCCAGGCCGCTCCACAAACCTATCCAGCAGAATTCATACCAGATCACCATTTGATAACGGGATCATGCAGCATTTTTCCTCAACACCAGTGTGGGGCATCGCTCTCCCAGATGATACTCGGGTATGAATTTTTCTTTGACAGAAAACTGGCCATCCATGGAATCAATCATGTGAACATAGTCTTCGAGTGCAGCGAAAGCGAAATTCCTGACCGGTTCTGCCTGCAGTTTGCTCAATGCTTCCTGCAGATAAGCGCTGTCTGTACTGCAACACTGCGCCAGTTCAGCCAGATCCGGGAAGGATGACGCCAGAAAGGTCCAGAATTGACGATTGGTTACCGGAAAAATGCCATCTGCCTGCATGGCCATCCACAAGCGAATTCTCAGCAGGCTCAAATCCGTAATCTCTCCGGCCCTCACTGCCTGCACAACGGCAGGCATGCTTTCAGTTTCATGTGGCAGCACAAGCAAACGTACGATGAACATCCCGTCCGGTACCAGTATGCGGGCAACTTCTTCCAGCACCTGTTTCTGTTCATCTGGCCAGCCCAGCAAGCAGAGCCCGGCATCCAGCAGGACGATGTGCTGACTTTCGCTTTGCAAGGGCATCTGGCACCAGTCTCCCTGCACGGCTGTACCTGACTCTCCTGACCAGTGGTTGCGGATCATGACAGACGCATTATCAAGTGCCCGTATGTTGGAACCAGTTGGCCAGGGCAAGTCCAGATAATCTTTGGTCACGCCCAGAACAAGGGCATTGAGGCTGTCAAAGCGCTCAGCCAGCAGTAGTAACTGTCCGGAAATCACAGCCAGATCTGCAGCACCCGGCTTCAGTGGTTCAGTGATTCTGTCCCAGGTTTTTGTGGTGTAGGCCCACTGTTCACTCAAAATGCCGACTCCAGCCAATGCGAAAGTCTGGTCCCGAGTTTTTTCTCGGGAATTTTCGTAATCTCGCCACTCTGCAGCGTGAGCTTTTTCCAAAGGGGGCTGTCGCTGTCAACCCAAATTTGTGCACTGCGACTGGCCAGTGCCTCGGCCATCAGTGTCAGATTCCCTCTTATACCGGTAATCCCCGAGAGTATCAGCAGATCACAGCGATCCACCGGCAGACCATTGGCCAGCATCAGGCTGCTGTTGATCACCATGAAAGCAATGTCTGTTCTGGGATCCCTGAGCAGCAGGCGCAAGCTGTGCGGTGCATCCATATCCATTAGGGCAAGTGTTTCATTATCAAGCATCGCCTTGCTGGCAGTTGCCAGCCCGGTGCGGCGATCCTGCGCATTCTGCTGTGCCATTACCTTGTCGAGCCAATCGATATGCTCACGGTTATCCACCACCATGATCACCGGAATTCGGCCGCTGCCGAACACCAGCGTTGACAGTATTTCACCCTGCAAGGCCGGGGGCATTTGTGGTTGCGCATTGATTTCACAGATATTCGTCCCTCCTTCCAGCCACGAGCGACCAATGTCTTCACTCAGCAGGTCTATGCCTGCCAGGTCCAGATGCAAAAGACTTGCTGCACGGGTACACAGAGCAAGATTGTCCTGGTGAAAATCGGTGAGCGGTACCTGAACCGGCAAGCCCCCGGTCAGCACATTGCAGGTACGTCGCAGTGGCACAAATTTTCCGGCCTCAATTACCGAGTTCCTTTGATGGCCGTATTCCCGCAGCAATTCTTCAGCCTCCTCGTCCATTGCAATCCTGTAAAGCCTGCCTGCCTCAGGTTGTCTGCGGGGCTCGGCGTTGATCTCTGCCAGCAGTTCATCCACCGTATGGATACCGTCACCAGTTATTCCACCGGGCGTTCTTTGCCAGGCCCCGATAACCCGATTGTTCAGCACATAAATCCGGTAATCCTGTCCCGGGCAATGTGCTTCCACAAGTATCTGCTGCGATACCTGCTTTGCCCGCTTCCACGCATTTTCCAGTGCATGGGCATCGCGCAGGTTTGCAGATACCCCTGCGCCACCATCCTGATCCAGGGGTTTGATAACTACGGGATACTTAAGTTGTTCTGTCTGTTTGTGGGCCTGCTGCAGGTTGGCAACCAGATACTGCCGGGGTACCGGCAAACCTGCCGTTCTGAGGGTATGGGCAGCCGCAAGTTTGTGGCGGGCTATGCGTGTGGCAATGTGCGCTGTACTTTCGGTAAACGAGCCATCCAGCAGTCGCGCCCTGCTGCACCAGCCATACTGGTATACATTGTTGCAGACATGCTGCCAGGGAATGTTGCGCGCAATTGCTTCTTCAAGGAAATTGGCACTACCCGCCAGATATGGCGCCTGTTTTTGCAGCAGTGTCAGGACATTGGCAATACCGTTTTCAAAAAACTGTTCTGATATCTCCCGGGTACTGCCAAGCAGCCTGAGTAGCCAGTCAACAGTCTGGTTGACTGCCTGATGCTGCAAACCCAGTACCGGAAATCTGAGGGCCAGCTGCCAGCCGTTTGATGAAGCCTCGTGCCTTACTTCATATTCCGGCGTAGCCAGCACCGGGGATCTGGATGTTTTGTGCAAAACCTCAAGGGTATAGAGGATCCAGCTGCCAAACTGCTCGGCTCCCGGCGACTGTCCTGGCGTTTGGCATTCATACTTTTCCAGTTTTGCTGCCAACCATTGATCAAGTGCCGGCAGCACTGGCATTACCGGATTGGTGTCCTGACTCTCGATCACAATCAATGCCACAGGCTGATCGAAATTTGCAAACAGGCCGCCATTGATCCTGTTTTCCCTGATACTCAACACTGGCTGCATGCGATGGAAACCCTGTTCATGACAAAAACTGCAAGTGACAGTGTAACCGGCTGCCCGATATTTTGGGAAAGCGCGTTGAACTTCTTGTGCCCTGTTTTTGACCTGTCTCCATTACCCCCACTTGACAGCGCGGCACACGGGGTAAATCATATTCATTATATAAAGTTGCCTGTATGCGGAATTGACCATTAGGCAGCAGAAACATGAACAATCGCTGCAAATTCAACGCACAAGACTACAATTGGCAGCAAGGGATGTTAACACCAGCGGGAATGTTGCAAGCAAGCAACAAAATTCCGGTCTTT
>JAURLQ010000126.1 GCA_030831125.1 Gammaproteobacteria bacterium | reverse complement strand
GCAACAATTTCGGCGGTATGTCAGGCGTTGTTTATGGTCTGTTTTCATATATCTGGATGTGGCAGCTTTTTGATTCCTCGAAAGGTCTGAATCTGCCAGGGTCCCTTATTGTTTTCATGCTTGCATCCTTGTTGATCTTCACCTGGCTCAACCTCAGCATGATTGCAAACGCAGCACATATGGGTGGTTTTGTTGCAGGTATGGTTTATGGCGCACTTGTGGCATCAATCAGCAGATTCCGGAGAAAAGCACAGATACCACAGGATGGCCGAAATCCATGAGTGATCAGGAACCATTTCCCGGGGAAAAACCCCAAAGTTGGGAAGCCCTGATTGCGGGCATGAACGAGGAGATCGTTGACAGTCTCAGAACTGCTGTGTCATTGGGAAAATGGCCCAACGGTGATCGTCTCTCAGCTGAACAGACAGGACATTGTCTCTCTGCAATCATTGCATGGGAAGCGAAGCACAAGGCTGAAGAAGAAAGAGTCGGATATATCGACCGAAGCAAACTGAAGAAGAGTCATTGTGATGACTGAAACAACACTCACAGGTCAAGCCCGCAAACTGGCTGTCCGACTGGACCGTCCTGTGCAGTATCGACTTGAGCTGGGTGAACAATCTACGGGCTTGAATGGATTGCTTGGACAATCTGTCAGCCTGCGTGCCACTGGCAGGATCAGCTGTATTCATTGTGATCGCGTGACCAACAAGAGTTTCAACCAGGGTTACTGCTATCCATGTTTCCAGAAACTGGCCCAGTGCGACTCCTGCATCATGTCACCGGAAAAATGTCACTATGATCAGGGTACATGCAGGGAACCTGTTTGGGGAGATTATTTCTGTATGCAGGATCATATTGTTTACCTGGCGAATTCCTCTGGCTTGAAGGTAGGGATTACAAGGGCTTCCCAGTTACCAACACGCTGGATAGATCAGGGTGCAAATCAGGGACTGGCTGTAATCAGGGTACGGACAAGGCAGCAGGCAGGATTCTGCGAAGCCATGTTCAGGCAGCATGTGACTGACCGGACCAACTGGCGTGCAATGCTCAAGTCTGATGCAGATGAACTGGATCTGGCAGACCATAGGGATCTGCTGATTGCCGAATGCATCAGTGAGATTGATGCGCTGCAAAAGCGCTTTGGCATTCATGCCATCAGTGTACTTACAGGAGTCGAACCGGTTCGTATCCAGTACCCGGTTGTCAGTTATCCTGAAAAAATCAATTCCATCGATCTTGAAAAGAACACTGCAACCGGTACCTTGCTGGGTATCAAGGGACAATACATGATTCTGGACAATGGCGTTGTGAACATTCGCAAATATACGGGTTATGAACTTGAATTGAGCCTGCACTGAGCATAGGCCGACAGGAAATATCTACATGAAAGAATCCCAGGGGAAAACAGTATTTCTGCGCGACTATCAGGTGCCGGATTTCCTGATAGATGAAACCAGTCTCAAGGTCGAACTTTTTGAGGACCATACATTGGTCAGTGCAGTGCTGCACATGCGCAGAAATCCGCAATCACCCAATCCTCAGGCGGCGCTGGTCCTGCATGGTCGCCAGCAGGAGCTGCTTGAAGTTGCTGTCAACGGCAGGTTCCTGACGGATACGGAATATCAGCTGGACAAGGAACATCTCACGATCAACGAGGTAGGGGACAGCTTTGTTTTTGAATGTCGAACCCGTATTCATCCCGAAACCAATACTTCACTGGAGGGCCTGTACAAGAGCCGTGTGATGTTCTGTACCCAGTGTGAAGCGGAAGGCTTCCGCAAGATTACCTACTATCTGGATCGTCCGGACGTGCTATCTGTGTTCACAACCAGAATTGAGGCTGACAAAAACCTTTATCCTGTTCTGCTTTCCAATGGCAATGAAATGGAACAGGGTGATCTGGGTGCTGGTCGTCATTATGCGGTGTGGCATGATCCTTTCAGAAAACCTGCCTACCTGTTTGCGCTGGTGGCAGGCGATCTCAGGCATGTCCAGGACAGTTTCACGACCTGTACCAATCGGCAGATAAGCCTGAAGATTTATGTTGAGGAAAAGGATCTCGACAAATGTGAGTTCGCCATGGGCGCACTGAAAAGAGCAATGCGCTGGGACGAGGAAGTTTACGGGCGCGAATACGATCTCGATATTTTCATGATAGTGGCAGTTGATGATTTCAATATGGGGGCAATGGAGAACAAGGGCCTCAACATTTTCAATTCCTCCTGCGTACTGGCAAATCCTGCAACTACTACGGACTTTTCCTTTGGCCGTATTGAATCAATAGTTGCCCATGAATACTTCCACAACTGGTCCGGCAACCGGGTAACCTGTCGTGACTGGTTCCAGCTGAGTCTCAAGGAAGGATTTACGGTATTCCGTGACGCCGGGTTTTCAGCCGACATGGGTTCAAGGGCAGTCAATCGTATTGAAGATGTCGGTTTTCTGCGGACTGTCCAGTTTGCCGAGGATGCCGGACCCATGGCGCACTCGGTACGCCCCGAATCCTACATGGAGATATCCAATTTCTACACCGTGACCATCTACGAAAAAGGTTCAGAAGTGGTCCGCATGATATCGAAACTGCTTGGACCAGAGTTGTTCCGTAAGGGCACGGATCTGTATTTCGATCGTTATGACGGCATGGCTGTGACTACTGAAGACTTTGTCAGTGTCATGGAAGAAGTCAGCGGTATTGATCTGCGCCAGTTCCGTCGTTGGTATACACAGGCTGGAACGCCGATACTGGAAGTCTCCCGTCGTTATAATGCAGACAGGCAGGAGTATCACCTTACCTTTACCCAAAGCTGCCCGCCCACCCCTCGCCAGCCGGAGAAAAAGCCATTCTATATTCCCGTGGCAGCAGGACTGCTTAACGAAAAGGGCCAGGAAATGCCGATGCGATTTGCTGGAGAAAGTGCGATTCTGACCAGCAGGGTACTGGCAGTAACAGAGCCACAGCAGACATTTACTTTCGTCAATGTACCCCAGGCCCCGGTTCCATCTCTGCTCAGGGAATTTTCCGCTCCTGTAAAACTGAAGAATGATCTCACCCGGGATGAACTGATGTTCCTGATGAGCCATGATACCGATGGTTTTGTCAGATGGGATGCCGGGCAGCAACTTGCGCTGCAGGTCATGCAGGAATGCATGCAACAGATGAAGGATGGCATGGTCTTTGAGATGGATCAGCGACTGGTGCTTGCCTTTGAGCATGTCATGCGCAGCAGCATTGATGACCCTTCGATGGACAAGGCCATGGTTGCAAACCTCTTGCTGTTGCCATCTGAGGCCTACATGGCAGAGTTGGCTGAAACTGTAGACCCTGAAGCAATACACGAAGTGCGTGAACAGGTCAGGAAGCAGCTGGCCAGACAGCTGCGCCTTATTTTTGCAGCTGTCTACAATGCCAATACCACTGCCGGTTCCTATACCTATAACGCTGAAGAAGTTGCACGTCGCACGCTGCGCAATACTGTGCTCAATTATCTGATGACCCTTGAAGATGCCGCCTGGTTCAACCAGGCATGGTTGCAGTTCTGTAGCGCAGACAACATGACAGACGAAAGCGCTGCATTACGGGCTTTCCTGAACAATCCCTGTCCTGCCAATGAAACCTTGCGCAAGGAAATGACCGTATCTTTCTATGCAAAGTGGAAGCATGAAACGCTTGTGGTAGAACAGTGGTTGTCCATGCAGAGTGCTGCACCAGTGAAGGACAATCTGCCAGGAATAAAGGCCCTTATGGAACATGAAGCATTTGACATGCGAAATCCCAACAAGGTTCGTTGTGTAATTGGTGCTTTCTGTAACAGTAATACAGTTGGTTTCCATGCGGCAGATGGCAGTGGCTACCACTTTCTTGCTGATCAGGTAATCACGCTCAACAGAATCAATCCCCAGATTGCGTCACGTCAGCTGACACCACTGACAAGATGGCGCAAATACGACACTGCTCGACAGGCGAAGATGAAAGAGCAGTTGCAACGTATTCTTGCCGAGCCTGAACTCTCGCCGGATGTATACGAGATACTGAGCAAAAGCATGGACCAATAGTGACAGGCAAGAGGCAGCCTGCAGTTACAACAGAAAAATAAAAGGCCAAGAAACAGGGGGAGACGCATGCACTCCGATCCGAGGGAAATTCTCAATCAGGGTGAAATGACCCGTATCCAGTATATTGTCGTGATACTGACTATTGCCCTCAATGCCCTGGACGGATTCGATGTTCTGGCCATCAGTTTTGCATCTCCCGGAATAGCCCAGGAATGGGGAACCACACGCTCTGCCCTGGGTTTCATTCTTTCGGCCGAATTATGGGGTATGGCCATGGGCTCCATCATGCTTGGTGGTGTGGCCGACAGCATGGGACGCAAGCCGACCATCCTGGGCTGTCTGCTGCTCATGGTAGTGGGCATGTTCATGGTTAACTTTACATCAAGTCTTTATGTCCTTTGTGCCTGGCGTGTTGTGACCGGCATCGGTATCGGAGGCATGCTGGCCTCAATCAATGCGCAGGCAGCGGAATTTTCCAATAACAGGAACCGGGCAACTGTGATCGCAGCCATGTCTGCCGGATATCCGATTGGAGGCGTTATAGGTGGACTGATAGTTTCCAGGCTACTTGAGTACTTCGACTGGCGTGTAGTGTTCTATTTCGGGACCATCATGACCGGCCTGATGATTCCACTGGTGTGGTTCATGATGCCCGAGTCCATACACTGGCTGGTGCGACGAAATCCGGCCAATGCACTGGCCCGTATAAATGCAGTACTTACACGACTTGGACATCGCCTTGTAGAACTGGTGCCGGAGATCCAGGAGCAGGAAAAAGGCAAGGCCTGGGTGGATCTGTTCAGCAGGAAATATATGGCCACCACCTTGTTACTGGCCATGGCGTACTTTCTGCATATCGCCAACTTCTACTTCATTCTCAAATGGGTGCCCGACATCATTGTCAGAATGGGTTTTGATGCCTCCAATGCAGGAGACATCATTACCATGGCCAGTGTGGGTGGCCTGCTCGGCTGCATGGGATTCGCACTGGTCGGCCGCAGGATGAATCTGAAATACCTCACCATTACAATTTTTGTCCTCTCCTGGCTTGGTACGATCGTATTTGGGCAGGTACCGGAAAACCTGTTGGTCATAGCAATAGTGGTAGCCATTGCCGGGTTCTTCATCAATGCCGGCATTGTAGGAATGTATACACTGGCAGCCCAACTGTTCCCGACACATTTGCGGGCATCCGGTACCGGATTTATCGTGGGTTTCGGCCGTGGCGGATCCATGTTGTCACCAATTGTTGCAGGCTTTCTCTTTGATGCAGCCCTCGGGTTGCCGGCTGTGGCGCTGGTGATGGCTTCAGGATCAATCCTGGCGGCACTTGCCCTGGTGAAACTGAAGGTGGGTGCTGACCAGGTTTGAAATCGGGTGAATTCTGTATGCAGTTTACCCGGGAGCACGGGATTTTCCGGCTTCTCTGCCTAAGCCGGATTGATGACAGCAGGAAGCTTGCACAGGTAGAATCGCGCACTTTTCGGACAATGCAGAACAGTAACAGGTAAAGACATGGGCAGAGCCTTCCAGAACCGCAAGGAATCAATGGCAAAGACTTCACAGATGAAGTCGAAAGTGTATGGCCGTTATGGCAAGGAAATCTATGTAGTGGCCAAGTCGGGTGGTACAGATCCGAGTGGCAATTTGTCCCTGCGCAGCCTGATTGAAAGAGCCAAGCGTGATCAGGTTCCGGCCCATGTTATTGAAAAGGCCATCGAAAAAGCCAGCGGTGCAGGGGGCGAAGACTATTCAGTTGCGAGATACGAAGGCTTTGGCCCCGGTTCCTGTATGATCATCGTCGAGTGTCTGACAGACAACCCCAACAGGACCTTTGGTGATGTACGGCAGTGTTTCACCAAGACCAACAGCAAACTCGGTACCCAGGGTACAGTCAGCCACATGTTCGATCACAGCATCATTCTTTCATTTGCCGGTGATGAAGAGGCTGTCATGGAAGCTCTGCTGGGCGCAGATGTAGATGTGACTGATATCGAACAGGAGAATGGCAAAATCACTGTATTTGCACCCCACACTGAATATGCCAAAGCCAAAATGGCACTGGCCGAGGCGATAGGTGAAATTGAATATGAGATTGACGAGATCCAGTTCATCCCCCAGACCTATGTCAATCTGGAAGGGGAGGACATGTCGGTTTTCCAGAAATTCATGGACCTGCTCAATGATGTTGATGACGTGCAGAATCTCTATCATAACGTTGAAAATGCAGACTGAAGGTAACTTGTATGACTGATGATTTTATTGTTTGGCCGGCATTGGCAGGCGGCATACTGATCGGTATTTCAGCTTTCATGCTCTACCTGCTCAATGGCAGGATTGCAGGTATCAGTGGCATTACAGGCAGTGTGTTAGGCAGCAGTGGGCATGAATTTCGCTGGCGGGTTTTGTTTGTAGGCGGGATGGTACTGGGGGGGCTGCTGGTGACCTGGATTACTGGCAAGCCTCCACAGTTGCAGTTTGATTCATCCCTGCTGTTTACTGTTGTTGCAGGTTTACTGGTGGGCTTCGGTACCCGACTGGGCAGTGGTTGTACCAGCGGCCATGGGGTTTGCGGTCTGGCCCGCCTTTCAAAACGATCCCTGGTTTCCATGCTGATATTCATGGGGGTTGCCATCATTACTGTCTATCTCAAGAGACATGTGTTTGCTGAACTGGGAGTGAACTGATGGCAAATTGGAGAAATGAATCAATTGCGGCAGTATGTGGCTTGTTGTTCGGCATAGGCCTGAATTTTTCTGAAATGGTCAATCCTGCGCGCGTACTGGGGTTTCTGGATATCACTGGTGCATGGGACCCGACACTGGCCTTCGTCATGGGCGGGGCCCTGTTGGTGACGATTCCCGGATTTGCGCTGGCACGTAAAAGACTCAAGCCATTGTTTGCCATGGACTATTCAGAACCTGCCAACAAATTGGTGGACAAAAGACTAGTAGCGGGTGCAGTGCTGTTCGGTTGTGGCTGGGGCCTTGTTGGTCTTTGCCCCGGCCCGGCTATAGTCAATATAGGCACCTTGAATACACAGGCTTTGGTATTTGTTGCTGCCATGCTGGCCGGCATGTTCATTTATGGTATTTCTGCAGGAAAAGGGCATTAATCAGCCCTCATGCATTTCTGTCCAGGTTTGACCAGGCCTGACATCACATTTTGCCTCAGGCAACAAGCAGTAAAAGAAACGGGGCCGCAATGGCCCCGTTTTATTTTTGACATTCCGTTGTAAGAGTCGAGACTCTGACACCTCCAACTTGTTCAGTGTCAGGTCTGGGGTCTGCGTGGTTCTTCAACGATATTGCTGATGGGGATAAGTTTGGCCTGTTCTGCACCTTTCATGAATTCTGCCACTTCGTTGAAATTGAGGTAACGGTAGATACTGGCACTCATGGTGTCGAGCTTGCCCATGAACGACATGTATTCTTCCATGTCGGGGATCCTGCCGAGCAGTGAACAGATAGCGGCCAGTTCTGCAGAAGCCAGGAACACATTGGCACCATCTCCGAGACGGTTGGGGAAGTTGCGGGTTGAGGTGGACACCACAGTTGATTTTGCTGCCACCCTTGCCTGGTTACCCATACAAAGCGAACAGCCCGGCATTTCGGTTCTTGCGCCCGATGCACCAAAAATTGAGTACACGCCTTCCTCGATAAGCTGGTGTTCATCCATTTTGGTGGGTGGGCTGATCCAGAGACGGGTAGGTATGGAGTCCTTGCGTTGCTCAAGCACGGTAGCTGCTGCACGGAAGTGGCCAATATTGGTCATGCAGGAACCGATAAATACCTCATCGATTTTTGTTCCTGCAACTTCAGACAAGGGTTTGATATCGTCCGGATCATTCGGACAGGCCAGCAGGGGCTCGGTAATCTCATCAAGGTTGATTTCGATGACAGCCTTGTATTCCGCATCCGCATCGGCTTCCATCAACTGTGGATTGGCCAGCCATTCTTCCATTGCTGCGGCACGGCGTTCCAGTGTGCGGGCGTCTCCATAACCTTCGCTGATCATCCAGCGCAACAACACAACGTTGGAGCTCAGATATTCGATGATCGGGGCCTTGTCGAGCTTGATGGTACAGCCTGCGGCAGAGCGTTCGGCTGATGCATCCGATAGTTCAAAAGCCTGCTCTATTTTGAGGTCTGGCAAACCCTCGATTTCAAGAATACGGCCGGAATAGATATTTTTCTTGCCCTTTTTCTCTACAGTAAGCAGGCCTTGTTTGATGGCAGCATAGGGAATGGCATTGACCAGATCGCGAAGGGTTATCCCGGGTTGCATCTTGCCGCTGAAACGCACGAGTACGGATTCGGGCATGTCGAGAGGCATTACACCGGTGGCTGCTGCGAAAGCAACAAGACCTGAACCTGCAGGAAAGCTGATACCGATAGGGAAACGGGTATGGGAGTCTCCACCGGTACCACAGGTATCAGGGAGCAGCATGCGATTGAGCCAGCTGTGGATGATGCCGTCTCCGGGACGCAGGCTTACACCGCCACGGTTGCGGATAAAGTCGGGCAGGGTATGTTGGGTGTCGATATCAACCGGCTTGGGGTAGGCAGCGGTATGACAGAAACTCTGCATGACAAGATCGGCTGAAAAGCCGAGGCATGCCAGATCTTTCAGCTCATCACGGGTCATCGGTCCGGTTGTATCCTGAGAACCTACAGTAGTCATATTCACTTCGCAGTAGGTACCGGGACGCATGCCTTCCACACCACAGGCACGACCGACCATTTTCTGGGCCAGGGTATAACCCTTGCTGGACTGCTGTGAAGGAGCAGGACGACGGAATGCCGGAGAGGGGCCTTCTCCCATGGCAGCGCGGGCCTTGTCTGTGAGGCCTCGGCCGATAATTAGTGGTATGCGACCGCCGGCCTGGACTTCATCGAGAATGATGTCTGTCTTCAGGCTGAAGTCACAGATGAGTTCATCTGAGCCGTGTTTGGTAATTTTGCCGACATAGGGATGTATGTCGATTACATCACCAGTATTCATGTTGGCCACATCACATTCGATGGGCAGGGCACCGGCATCTTCCATCGTATTGAAAAAGATTGGTGCAATCTGGCCTCCGATACACACACCTCCATCGCGTTTGTTGGGGATGTGAGGAATATCGTTACCGGTATGCCAAAGTACAGAGTTGGTAGCGGATTTGCGTGATGAACCTGTTCCCATCACATCGCCAGCCAAGGCTACAGGGTGGCCTTTCTTTTTCAGCTCTTCAATCTGGGTAACTGAATTGGTGACACCATCACGCGGATTCTTGTACATGGCAAGTGCATGCAGGGGAATATCAGGGCGGGACCAGGCATCAGGTGCGGGCGACAGGTCGTCGGTATTGGTTTCGCCCGGCACCTTGAACACGGTAACGGTCAGTACTTCAGGCACTTTCGGACGGGATGTAAACCATTCGGCATCTGCCCAGCTTTGCAGGGTTTCCTTTGCATTGGCATTGCCTTTATCTGCCAGTTCGCACACATCATGGAAGGCATCGAACATCAGCATGGTGTGTTTCAGCTGCGTGGCTGCTTCCTTGCCGAGTTCTGCATCTTCCAGCAGTTCAACCATGGTGGCGATGTTGTAGCCTCCCAGCATGGTGCCCAGGAGTTTTACTGCATCCGATCCGGAAATCAGGGGAGAAGTATCTTCACCTTTGGCAATCGCACTGAGAAATCCGGCCTTTACGTAGGCTGCTTCGTCAACTCCGGCAGGAACGCGATTGCTGATCAGGTCCAGCAGGAAATCTTCTTCACCCTTGGGCGGGTTTTTCAGCAGTTCAACCAGACCCGAAGTCTGTTCTGCATCCAGGGGTTTGGGAACAATACCAAGCTCTGCTCGTTCGGCTACATGTTTTCGATAGGCTTCTAACACTGCTGGGACCTCAATGGATGGAAACAAGGTAAAAAAGTTGCCTTATTTTACGGGAAAGGGGGGGCACTGACCATAAAGCCTGTACCGGCAACTGTGCCAAAATGGAAATAGGTGCTTGATTAAGCCCTTAATGTGCTATAGATATATATAACACTATAGGTATGACGCAAGGCCCGGACCGGGAAAAAACGTGAACATAGACTGGAATGACAAAGAACCTATCTACCGGCAATTGCATGACAGGCTGGTAGAACTGATTATGGAAAGGGTATTCCTGCCGGGTGAGGCGCTTCCTTCCATCCGCGAAATCTCCAGTGAACATCGTATCAATCACATCACGGTAGCCAGGGCCATCCAGATGCTGGTGGATGAAAACCTGGTTGAAAAGAGGCGGGGGCTGGGTATGTTTGTCAGGGAAGGCGTCGTCAGGACTCTTGTTGAGAATGAAAAGGTCCGTTTTCTGAAGGAAGAGTGGCCGGCAGTCTGCAGAAAAATTGATCGCCTCGGACTGGATGCCCAGACCCTGCTGAAGGCGACTGGCAAGGGGGAGCACTGATCATGAACGCCATTGTGAAAGCCAAAGGCCTGAGCAAACAGTTGGGCACCACCAAAGCCATGGATAATGTCAGCTTTACCATCGAAAAATGCTCCTTGACGAATCAGACTGGTTTGAATATTTGACCATCGCCAGGTAGGCAAACCGTTTCCCCAATGTATGGAACACAACAGGGACTAGGATTTGGTCCGCAGTTCCTTGAGCCGGTAAAGCAGTTCCTGGGCCTGACGCGGGGAGAGCTGGTCAGGGTCAGCTTCGTCGAGCATGTCCAGTGCAGGATGACTGGGCAGGGTGGCAAACAGGTCGTTCTGTTGCACTGTCTGCTGTGAAGCCAGGCCACTCTTGAAGCCCTCGTCCTTTTCCAGCTGATCCAGCTTCTTCCTGGCCTGACTGATAACCTTGCGGGGAATACCTGCAAGCTGTGCAACCTGCAGGCCGTAACTCTGGTTGGCCGGACCCGGTTTGACCGTGTGCATGAAGACAATACTGTCGCCATGTTCAGTGGCATCCAGATGCACATTGGCCATGCCGGGATAGTCATCAGGCAGGGCGGTCAGTTCAAAATAGTGGGTGGCAAACAGCGTCATGGCCCTGATGTCGGTTGCGATTGTCACGGCACTGGCCCATGCCAGTGCCAGCCCGTCAAAAGTGCTCGTGCCTCGTCCGATCTCATCCATCAGTACCAGTGATTGTGGTGTGGCGTTATGCAGGATGTTGGCGGTTTCCGTCATTTCAACCATGAAAGTGGAACGCCCCCCGGCAAGATCATCGGAAGAGCCGATTCGGGTAAATATCCTGTCTACGGGACCAATGCGGGCATCTGCAGCCGGCACAAAACAACCGGTATGGGCCAGCAACACAATAATGGCCGCCTGGCGCATATAGGTGGATTTACCCCCCATGTTCGGCCCCGTGATGATGAGCATTGAGGTATCACTGTCCAGATGCAGATCGTTGGCCACAAAGGCGCCATCACTTACCTGTTCAACCACAGGGTGGCGACCTCCGCTGATATGAATACCGGTTTCATCCACCAGTTGTGGGCAGTGCAGGTCCAGCACACGGGCCCTTTCTGCAAAATTCGACAGCACATCGAGTTCTGCAATCGCGAACGCACTCTGCTGCAATGAGATCAACTCTGCTGCCAACAGTTCCAGAAGTTCATCGTACAGTTGCTTTTCCCGCGCCAGTGCCTTGCTGTTGGCACTGAGTACCTTGTCTTCGAATTCTTTCAGCTGGGGAGTGATATAGCGTTCTGCATTCTTCAGGGTTTGCCGGCGAATGTAGTCTGCAGGAACAGTTTCAGATTGCAGGCGGCTGATTTCTATGTAGTAACCATGTACCCGGTTGTAGCCCACCTTGAGCGTAGACAGACCTGTGCGGGCCTTTTCCTGTTCTTCGAGCTTCACCAGGAAGTCACCGGCATTGCTGCTGAGATTGCGCAGTTCATCCAGTTCGGGATCGTAGCCGTCTGCAATGACCCCACCTTCACGAATCACAACCGGCGGGTTTTCCATAATGGCGCGTGCAAGCAGTCCAGCAAGATCAGGATATTCACCGATGGCTGTTGCCAGTTGTGCAAGGCATGCCGATGTCTGACCAGCAAGTGTGCCTTGCAGATCGGGCAGGGCGAGCAGGGCATCCCGCAACCGGGCAAGGTCGCGTGGACGTGCAGAGCGCAGGGCTATGCGCGAGAGGATACGTTCGATATCCCCTATGCTTTTGAGTATGGGCTGTAGCTGTTCATCCAGGTATGAATCCTTGAGCGCTGTTATCCCTTCCTGGCGCTGGAGCAGTTGCCCCTTGTCGCGGATGGGACGGTGCAGCCAGCGCCGGAGCATGCGGCTACCCATAGCGGTTGCGCAGCGGTCAAGTACTGCAACCAGCGTATTGCCCTGCGTCCCATCAAGATTGAATTCAATCTCGAGATTGCGGCGACTGATGGTATCGAGCACGAGACTGTCGCCGGTGTTTTCCACCCGCAGACTGCTGCAGTGTGGCAGATCATTGTGCTGGGTATCCCGGGCATACTGCAGCACACAGCCCGCTGCCTGGATACCCAGTGTCAGATGTGCACAGCCGAAGCCCTGCAGACTGTCTGTCGCAAAATGGCGGGTCAGTGTTCTCAGGGCAGTATCGTGATCAAATTCCCAGCCGGGGCGTTTGCGCAGGCCGCGACGCTTTTCCAGTGCTGAGGGAAGTGTCATGGCTTCCGCTACCAGCAGTTCAGCCGGATTGAGTCTGGACAATTCTGCCAGCATGCCGCTTTCACCTTCTGTTTCCATCACAGTGAAGCGTCCGGTGCTCACATCAAGTGCAGAAATGCCGTAGCGGCCATCGTGCTGCCACAAGGCCACCAGCAGCTGATCCTGGTTTTCCTTAAGCAGGGCTTCATCACTCAGGGTGCCAGGGGTTATGAGGCGAACCACCTTGCGTTCAACCGGCCCCTTGCTGGTGGCAGGATCCCCGATCTGTTCACAAATGGCTGCAGATTCCCCTTTCTCGACCAGTTTGGCCAGATAGCGTTCAGCAGAATGGTAGGGAATTCCGCACATCGGAATCGGAGAACCCCCGGATTTCCCACGGGCTGTAAGGGTTATACCCAGCAGTTCAGAGGCTTTGACGGCATCTTCGAAAAACAGCTCGTAAAAGTCTCCCATGCGATAGAAAAGCAGCACATCCGGGTAGTCCGCCTTCACGGCCAGGAATTGCTGGATCATGGGTGTGTGCTGGGTACTGCTGCTCAAGGTACTGGTCTGAAATGAGAGTGGGAAAGAGCCGGATACTACATGATGCGGGCTGGGCACTCCAAGTTGGCTCTATCCATTTGAATGCTTGAGGGTTACCACTGCAATTTAAGAAGGCTTGAGGTATTTGGATCTGAAACCGTCTGCGGCAGGAAACCGCAGTCGAGCCCCATGGATGGGTTCACGGCGTGTCGAAGAGACAAATACCTCAAGCCTGAAGACAAATTCAAGCCTGCCAGGTAGTTGATTACAGCTCTGCCAAGACAACTTTCTTTGAAGGAAACCCACTTATCTGCTTTAATGAGCCGGACAGAAAGCGGCGGTTCCTGCCGCTTTTACAATACCTGCAAACATCAGCTATCAATCGAATTTACCCTGTATTTTCAGGGTTATTATCAATCAGGACCGGGTAATGGCAGACAAAGACAGCAACAAAGAAAAGGCCCTTGCGGCAGCACTTTCCCAAATAGAGCGGCAATTCGGAAAAGGGTCCATGATGCGGCTCGGCGACAATGAAATTGTTTCCATACCGGCCATATCCACCGGGTCACTCGGCCTTGATATAGCCCTCGGTATTGGTGGCTTGCCCAAGGGCAGGGTAGTGGAAATCTATGGCCCTGAATCTTCAGGAAAAACCACGCTCACGCTGCAGGTAATTGCAGAAGCCCAAAAGGCTGGCGGTACTTGTGCCTTCATAGATGCCGAGCATGCGCTTGACCCAATTTATGCCGAAAGCCTGGGTGTGGATGTTGAAAACCTGCTGGTCAGCCAGCCGGACACCGGTGAACAGGCTCTGGAAATATGCGACATGATAGTGCGCTCCAGCGCCGTGGATGTCGTGGTGATCGACTCAGTTGCTGCACTCACTCCCCGCGCTGAAATTGAGGGCGATATGGGCGACAGTCATATGGGTTTGCAGGCACGCCTGATGTCCCAGGCCCTTCGCAAAATGACTGGTCATATCAAGAATTCCAACACACTGGTGATCTTCATCAACCAGATCAGGATGAAAATCGGTGTGATGTTCGGTTCACCCGAGACCACCACTGGTGGTAATGCCCTGAAGTTCTATGCCTCAGTGCGGCTGGATATCCGAAGAACCGGATCCATCAAGGAAGGTGATGAAGTCATAGGTAACGAAACCCGCGTCAAGATCGTCAAGAACAAGGTGGCACCGCCATTCAAACAGGCAGAATTCGAGATTCACTATGGAAAGGGTATTTCCAGGAATGCCGAGATCATTGATCTGGGTGTAGCCAATGGCCTTATCGACAAGTCCGGTGCCTGGTATGCCTATGATGGCAGCAAGATAGGTCAGGGCAAGAAGAATGCTGTGACCTTTCTTGAGGAAAATCCTGAAATTGCCGCCACCCTTGAGAGCAAATTGCGCAGCATGCTAATGGCCAAGCCTCGCAAGAGTGCCGCTGCAACTGCTGCGGATGAAGCTGCAGCTGCTGCACTCGAGCAGTAATGCCGGTCAGTCTCTTGGCTTTTGCAGATGAGGCTGGAGTGGTATGACGCAAAAGGGCAGATCTGGGGATGCCAGCAATATTGCCAGGCTGGCAGCCATGGATATGCTGGCGAGACGCGAACATTCCCGGCATGAGTTGCAGGAGAAGCTTGCGCAAAGATTTCCTGATTTTTCCATTGAGGAAGTAATTGTGCGGGTACTCGAACGGCTCAGTGAGGAAAACCTGCAGTCGGACGAACGCTTCGTTGAGGCTTTTGTTCGCTATCGCAGCAGTCGTGGCAACGGGCCCCTCAAAATCGCTGCCGAACTCTATCCCAAAAAAATTGCTGAATCATTGCTGAAGTCGGCCCTTGCAAATGCCGGCGACTTCAATGCCCTTTGCCTTGAAGCCCTGAAGAAAAAGGCAGGCAGCACCCATGATGTATCTGTGCGGGAGCGCATGAAGTGGAGCCGCTTTCTGCAACAGCGTGGCTTTACTACAGAGCAGATTCGCCAGGCATTCAGGATGATGGAACTGGATGATGAATAATGAACTTGTACACGACTGTCAGATCGGGTTCATGACTGTCTATCAGGGTTCATGACTGTCTGACAGAAAGCCCTCGTCCGATGGCGTAATAAGCCAGGCCCTTGTCGGCCAGCATGGCCGGGTCATACAGGTTCCTGCCATCGAATATCACGCGGTCAGCCAGTGAAGCCAGTAACAGATCCATATCCGGTGCCTTGAAGGTCTGCCATTCAGTGCAAATAACCAGGGCATCGGCGCCCCTGAGTACGGCTTCCTTGGTACCCATGAGTGTTAGTGAAGGATGCTGGCCATAAAGTCGCTGGGTTTCTTCCATGGACTGCGGGTCGAATGCCTGGACTCTCGCGCCGGCTTCCCATAGCGCTTCCATGAGCACCCGACTGGGTGCTTCACGCATGTCATCGGTTTTGGGTTTGAAAGACAGTCCCCAGAGTGCAAATACCTTGCCTTGCAGACTGTTGCCATAAAATTCCCGGATCTTCTTGAACAGGCGCGTTTTCTGACGCTGGTTGACTGCCTCTACCGCAGCAAGCACATCACTTTCATAACCATGTTTGCGGGCTGTCCTGTGCAAGGCCTGCACATCCTTGGGAAAGCAGGAACCGCCATAACCACAACCCGGGTAAATGAACTGGTAACCAATACGGGGATCAGAACCGATTCCCTGTCTGACATTCTCGATATCGGCTCCTAGTTCTTCGGCTATGTTGGCCATTTCATTCATGAAGCTGATCTTGGTGGCCAGCATGGCGTTGGCCGCATACTTGGTCAATTCGGCTGAACGGATGTCCATCATTATCAGACGATCGTGGTTACGGTTGAAAGGAGCGTAGAGTTCATGCATCCGTTTCTGGACCGTCACCTTGTCGGTACCCACTATGATGCGATCCGGACGCAGAAAGTCACTTACAGCCGCACCTTCCTTCAGAAATTCGGGGTTGGATGCAACATCAAAGTCCAGTTTTTTACCGGACTCTTCCAGCGTGGTGGCGATGGTCTGTCTGACCAGATCTGAAGTGCCAACCGGCACGGTTGACTTTGTTACTACCAGTTTGTAGCTATCCATGTAAGTGGCAATACTGCGGGCAACTGCCACGACATACTGGAGGTCCGCAGAGCCATCCTCATCCGGTGGCGTACCAACGGCAATGAACTGGAGATCACTGAATCCGGTTGCCTCTTCAATATTGTCGGTAAATGCCAGTTGGCCATTGGCTGAGTTTGCCCTGACTATCTGTTCCAGGCCAGGTTCGTAAATGGGGATAAGCCCTTGTTTGAGTTTGGCTATTTTCGCAGAGTCAACATCCATGCAGAGTACATGATGTCCAACTTCTGCCAGACAGGCCCCTGTAACAAGCCCTACATAGCCTGTTCCGTATATCGTTACCTTCATGAATGCTCCTGCCCGGTTCCTGGTGGCCTTATCGCCAAATAAAAAAAAGCGGCATTATCGCCAAACAGATTGTGCCCGGAATAAAGAAAAGGAATATTCATTTCCTTCTCTACCCGGGGACGGGGTGTCTGGAACGCCCGCTGTATTGTACTAGTAAATTGAAGATTAAATATTTTAAAAACTGCCTTATCAAGTAGTTGCAAAAATATTCTTAAGTAGTTTGTAGCTTGCAAACCGAAGAAGCTTATGCAACAGGACCCAGAGACCTGGGAGCAAAATTTATTGATGAGTTTGCAGCATACTTCGGCTACACTTCATGGCTTTCTTGTACGACCGCTCTCTCAGGATTTTCGCACTCAATGCGATTGAAAAGCATCAAACTCGCCGGTTTCAAATCCTTCGTCGATCCGACCACCGTTAACCTCCCCAGCAACCTGTGTGCCGTGGTAGGTCCCAATGGCTGTGGCAAGTCCAACATCATCGATGCCGTGCGCTGGGTGATGGGGGAAAGCTCTGCCAAGAACCTGCGTGGCGAGTCGATGACCGATGTGATTTTTGCCGGATCCAGCAACCGCAAACCTGTCGGGCAGGCTTCCGTTGAGCTGATTTTTGACAACAGCGATCGCAAGATCACCGGGGAATATGCCGGATTCAATGAAATCTCCGTCAAGCGCACTGTCAATACAGAAGCCCAGTCCACCTACATGCTCAATGGCACCAAGTGCAGGCGCCGGGATATCACGGATATCTTTCTGGGTACTGGCCTGGGACCCCGCAGTTACTCAATTATTGAGCAGGGCATGGTTTCACGGCTTATTGAATCCAGACCTGAGGATCTGCGCATCTTCATCGAGGAAGCGGCAGGTATTTCGAAATACAAGGAACGTCGCAAGGAAACTGAAAGTCGCATCAGCCGCACCAAGGAAAACCTTGAGCGCCTGACGGACATTCGTGAAGAACTGGAACGTCAGCTGCAGCACCTGCAGCGTCAGGCGAAAGCTGCAGAAAAGTATCGGGAGTACAAACAGGAAGAGCGTGATCTCAGCGCCCGGCTTGCAGCCTTGCGCTGGCAGACCCTGGACCATGAAGTGCGCAATTCACAGGAGCTTATCAGTGAGCTTGAAGTAAAACTGGAAGCAGCCATAGCTGGTGTCAGGGCGACAGAAGCCTCCACAGAGGAGTTCCGGGAAGCTGGGGTTGAGGCCAACAGCCGGTACCAGACCATTCAGGCATCTTTCTACGAACTGGGTGCCGACATTTCAAGAATAGAACAAAACATGGAGCACCAGCGTCAGCGCAAACAGCAACTGGAAGAAGACCTGCTCAACACTACTGAGTCACTGGAATCGGCCCGGTCCGAATTACAGGAAGACCTCGACAAGATCACTGTGCTCGATGAAGAAGTAAATTTGCTGGAACCCAGACTCCAGGAAGCAAGGGAGCTGGAAAAAGCCAGTGCCCTCGCTTTGGAAGAGGCAGAAAAAGCAATGCAGAGCTGGCAATCCACCTGGGACCAGTTCAACCAGGATTCTTCCAATACCGTTCGCAAGGCGGAAGTTGAACAGCAGCGTATCAATCACCTGGAAAACATAGTCGAAAGGGGCACTCAACGTAAAACCAGCCTTGCAAAAGAACTTGAAGGGCTGGCAACAGACCCTGAATCCGAATATCTCTCTGAACTGGAAAGCAATCTGGGTGACTTCAGCCGCAAGCAGGCAGACCTTGAAAAAGAAAGTGCTGCCCAGAATGGTGTTATTGATAACGCTCGCCAGCAGTTGAAGTTTGGCAATGACAAACTGAGTCAGATACGCAGTGAACTGCAGAAACTACTGGGCAGGCAGTCATCTCTTGAAGCCTTGCAACAACAGGCACTGGGTAACGATGAAGAACAGCGACTGCGTTGGTTACAGGAACAGCAACTGTCAGGTATGCCGAGACTGGTGGATGG